>JAPLMG010000144.1 GCA_026387165.1 Candidatus Omnitrophota bacterium | reverse complement strand
GCGAATTGGCGCTTATGATTATTACGAGGGGAAACTGTCGCAGGAGCCTTAAGATCCACAGCTCCTCTTCCTCTTTTAAAAGTCCGGATTTGAATTTGGACGAAAGGTTGGCATCCTTACTAAATTCGAGCATGGACCAGATGCGCGCGTGGGCATACTGTATGTAATAGACGGGGTTCTCCATCGACTGCTCTTTGACTTTATCGAGGTCAAAATCGAGGTGGCTCGATACTTTTCTCATAAGAAAAGCAAAGCGCGCGACATCTTTGCCTACCTCATCCATCACTTCGCGCAGAGTCACGAACTCGCCTGCCCTTGTCGACATCTTCACAACAAGGCCGCCCTTGTAGAGCGTGGCGAGCTGCGCTATGATAACCGAAAGAGAGTCTTTCTCGAAACCGAGAGCCTGGATGGCGGCCTTTATGCGGGGTATATATCCATGGTGGTCCGGCCCCCATATATCTATGAGGCTCTTGAAACCGCGCCTGTATTTGTCAAGGTGGTAGGCTATGTCCGGAGCCAGATATGTGTAAGAACCGTCGGACTTTATCAGGACCCTGTCCTTATCATCACCAAACTCCGTGGAACGGAACCATGTTGCCCCCTCGGACACGAAGACATAACCCTTATCCTTTATAAGTTCAAGCGCCTCATCTATCTTGCCGGAATCCCTGAGCGCCTTCTGGCTGTACCATACATCGAAATCCACCGCGAAATCTTTCAGGTCCTTTTTGATATCATCGAGTATCCACTTGAGCCCAAACTCCCTGAACGCTTTTATATCTTCTTCAACATATTTTTCGTCGTATTTATCTTTAAAATCTCCGGCTATATCGTACACATAGGTTCCCTTATACCCATCGGGAGGGAACTCCTCTTTGATGCCGCACAGCGCGCGATAGCGCGCGCGGATGGAATGCCCGAGCGTGTTCATCTGGCTGCCTTCGTCATTCACATAATATTCCCTGCTTACCTCACAGCCTATGTACGCGAGGATATTGGCAAGCGAATCGCCTATCGCGGCCTGTCTGCCGTGAGCTATGGTCAAAGGGCCCGTAGGATTGGCGCTGACAAATTCCAGCTGTATCTTCTTGTCCCGGCAGATGCTCGTCCTGCCGTAATTATCTTTTTCGCGCTCTATATCCAGCAGAACTTTATAAAGATAGCCGCTGCTTAAGAAGAAATTTATGAATCCGGGAGGTTTGACCTCTATCTTTTCTATATCGCCCTTGAGGCCCGATGAGGCCAAAGCGCCTCTCATCTTATTCGCGATAAGCTCTGCGAAATCGACAGGGCTCCTGCCGCCTGAAAGACGGACCAGCCTCATCGCTATATTGGTGGATATGTCGCCGTGTGATCTCTCTTTGGGGATCTCTAACGCGGGGATCGTTTCGTGGGATTTAGCGGCAGGGGCCTTAAGATCAGCGAGAACTTCTTTTAAGGAGCTCTCAACTAATAGGACGACCTCTTTTTCGATTCCGCCATAATACATTTTGCCTCTTTTTTTTGCCGGCAGCCTTCTTCGCGGATTTTTTCGGCTTGCGCCGGACCTTGACGCGCGGCTTCGCTTTAGCCTCCAAAGGCCTCTTCTTCGGAACGCTGCCCCAAAGCTCCTCCAGAGCGTAGAAACGGCGCGTCTCTTCAAGGAATACGTGCGCTATTACGTCACCGCAATCAAGAAGTACCCAAAGGGCTTCGCCGGCGCCTTCTATATGCCAGACCCGCTCGCCCTTCTCCTTAAGAATATCTGCTATATTATCGGATATGGCCCTGACCTGTGTAGTGGATGAGCCGCTTGCGATCACAAAATAGTCCGAAACGCTCGGGATCCTGCGCATATCTAATGTAACTATATCAAGCGCCTTCTTATCGGAAGCGGCACGAGCTATGGCCAAGGCCTTAGACTTAGACTCTATAGAATTTCACCTCTTTTTCGAAAAACAGATACTAGCTTATTATCTTATACATGCCTGTGCCGCAGCTTGTGCACTTGCCCTTCATCGCCTTGCGCCCATTCTTCATGGTGACGTTCTGCGTATCTTTCATCTCTTTCTTCGCTTTGCACTTTACACAATATCCTACTTCTGCCATTTCAAATCACCTCCATTCTCAATTAAAAAATTATACACTACAAACCGCTCCTGGTCAAGTATAGCTTGCGGTCAATGATATATTTGCGGACCTTTTCAGGGACCAGATACCGTATGGACCTGCTTCCGGCAAGGCGTTTCCTTATATCCTCAGAGGATACCTCTATGGGCGTAATAACAACGGTATCGACCTCTTTGGGCACCTCTTTTATCGGATATCCGGGCCTGTTGGCCACTACGAACTTCGATATCTTGAATATATCGTTTATATTCTTCCACGAGAAGAGATCTTTCAGCGAATCTGAGCCGGTTATGAAGCATAGCTCGGCATCCTCACCGTATACAACTCGGAACTCTTTTAATGTATCTATGGAATACGACTTCTTCTTTGAATCTATCTCAAACGTAGATACGTCGAAAGCCGGATTATCCTCTATGGCAAGCCTGACCATCTCTAACCTGTCCCTGGCGCTTATGACTTCCGATGAGCTTTTATGCGGCGGCATGAAAGCGGGAACGAAGACAAGCTTCTCCAGCTTAAGCTTAAAGCGCGCTTCTTCGGCCAATATCAGGTGGCCTATATGTA
>JAPLMG010000166.1 GCA_026387165.1 Candidatus Omnitrophota bacterium | reverse complement strand
CGAGAACGAAACAAGCGTCTTGCCTTTAGTATCATCTATCACCTGCGCGTAAAGGTGGCCGGTGCTTCTGCGTATGCTCAAGCGCGGCCTCTCGATCGTGCCTACGATCTTCTTCCTTATGCGCTTATGCCTCTTCTCCCTGCCCGACATCTTTATCCACTTGGTAATCATTTTAGAATTCCTTTTATCTTATCCTGTGCCGCCGGCCCCGGTTACAGATTTACCTGCCTTGCGTCTTACGTGTTCACCAACGTACTTTATGCCCTTGCCCTTGTAAGGCTCCGGCCTGTAATAATCCCGTATCTTTGCGGCGGCCTCGCCGACCTTAGTCTTATCTATTCCTTTGATCACTATATGAGTCGGTTTCGGCGTCTCCACCGTCACTCCGTCCGGAATATTGAAATTTATCGGATGCGTATAGCTCAGCTGAAGGTTCAATACCTTGCCCCCCGGCTTACCATCTGCTCCCGCCGGGGCAGGCTGCACCGCCGCCTTAAAACCTACTCCTGAGATCTCCAGCTCCTTAGTGTAGCCGGCCGATACTCCTATAGCCATATTGTTGATCAGGCTTCGGATAAGCCCGTGAGTCGCTTTATCCTGCTTCGCGTCAGAAGGCCTCACAACAGTTACCTTGTTATCCTTAATCCCTACTTTAAATTTCGGCGGAATGTTCAACGTCAGCTTTCCTTTTGCCCCTTCGACGGTTATAACATTGTCCGCCACCGCCGCTTTTACGCCGCCCGGTAGATCTATGGGTTTCTTTCCTATTCTTGACATATCGATCACCAAATATAACAGATCACTTCGCCGCCAAGCTTCGCTTGGCGCGCCTCGGTATCTGTCATAAGCCCTTTTGAGGTTGATATGACGGCTAAGCCAAGCCCGCCGTACACTTTCGGCAATTCGTCTGTCTTTTTGTAAAGCCGCAGACCCGGCCTCGATATCCTCTTTATACCCAGAATGGCCGGCGCGCCGTCCCTGTAATATTTCAGATATACGCGTAATACGCCCTGCTTGTTGTCCTTTATAAGTTTCAAATTAGATATGAATTCGTTCTTCTTGAATATATTGAGGATCTCCCCGCTCATATTAGAGCCCCTGACCTCCACGACCGGCATCTTCGCGCGGCTGCCGTTCCTCACTATCGTGAGCATATCCGCGATTGAATCTGTCACTGCCATGTTATGCGCTCTCCCTGTTCGTTTGTATTGCGTTTTGCCTGCCTGCCGGCAGGCAGGCGTATAGCGTATTGCGTTTACGTCTTACTAATTTTGCTACGCAAAATTAGTACCTACTATCTATCTATAGCCTTGCAGGTTACCAGCTGGCCTTGACCACGCCCGGTATCTCGCCCCTGGAAGCAAGCTCCCTAAAGCAGATCCTGCATAACTGGAAACGGCCAATATACCCGCGCGGCCTTCCGCAAAGCTTGCACCTGTGATACTGCCTCACTTTGAACTTCTGCTTTCTATTGCATTTTACTATTAGCGATGTCTTTGCCATTATTTCCCTTTATTAATTGATTACAGAGATTAATCTCCGTAATCTATTTAAAAAATCTCTGAAATCATTTTTTAAACGGCATACCGAAGAGTTTCAACAAAGCAAAAGCCTCTTCTTTGCTCTTGGCGTTCGTAACTATGGTTATATCCATTCCATGCGTCTTCATCACCTTATCAACATCCACTTCGGCGAATATCACCTGTTCATTCAGGCCGAATGAATAATTCCCGCCCTTATCGAATGAACTTGTGGGTAGCCCCCTAAAGTCCCTGATCCTCGGTATGGCAATGGATATCAGCCTGTCGAGGAACTCATACATCATAGCCCTTCTTAAGGTTACCTTGCAGCCTATGGGTAGGCCCTTACGGATCTTAAAATTCGCTATCGATTTTTTAGCCCTGGTCGTTAACGGTTTCTGTCCGGTTATCGCTGCCAGCTCATTCTGCGCCGCCTCGAGCATCTTTATATCCTGCGTAGCCTCTCCCATCCCGACGTTAATGACTATCTTCTGAAGCTTGGGAGACTCGAGGCTGTTTTTATAGCCGAATGCCTTTACCATCTCGGGCACTATCTGGTTTCTGTACGCTTCTAAAAGTCTTGGTGTATACATCGTTAGATCACCTCTTTACAACGCTTGCAGTATCTTGACTTCGTTCCGTCCGCCAGACTGCTGAACCCTACGCGCGAGCTCTTATTGCACGTTTTACAGAAGAGCGCAAGGTTTGACAGGTGTATTGAGCTCTCCTTCTGCACTATCCCACCCTGAGGATTATCCTGCGACTTCCTCATGTGTTTCTTCACGTAATTAACTCCTTCGACGAGAGCCCTCTCTTTGGCCGGATAGACCCTGAATACCCTGCCAGTCTTACCCTTGTCCCTTCCCGCGAGTACAAAAACAGTATCATGCTTCTTTATCTTGTTCATCCCGCACCTTCTTTGTATTCGCCCCGCACTATCTTCATATTAAAATCCTTGAATTCTTAGAAGGTGCGGGATGCATTCTAAATAACCTCCGGAGCGAGTGATATGATCTTCGTAAAGTTCTTATCCCTGAGCTCTCTGGCCACGGGTCCGAAGATCCTCGTTCCTCTAGGATTCATCTGCAGATCTATTATAACGATCGCGTTCCTATCGAACCTCAATATGCTTCCGTCCGCTCTCCTTATCGGAGCAGCCGTCCTCACAACCACACCCCTGCAAACCTCGTGGTTCTTAACTGTGGCATCCGGCGCGGCCTCTTTTATGTTACAGGTTATTATATCGCCTATGTCGGCATATTTTTTATTAGAGCGCCCTATTACACCTATCATGGATGCCTTGCGTGCGCCGGTGTTATCAGCCACATCTACTATCGATCTCATTCTTATCATTTTTGACTCGTC
>JAPLMG010000083.1 GCA_026387165.1 Candidatus Omnitrophota bacterium | reverse complement strand
CCGTCGAGGGTAAAACGCTAATTTGGACATGTATGAAAGCATATCTTAATTTTTTTATTTAGCGCGCGCGCCATATTAGCAAGCGTGGAAACAGAGACATTTTCCCTTCCTTTTTCAATACGTGAGATCAGTTGTTGAGAAATTCCCATTTTTTTGGCCATCTCCTTCTGAGACAGTCCCTGCTCCCGCCTGATGTTGCTTATTTGTTTGCCTGTTATATAACAAAGCGGTTCCTTGACCTGAGGCATTTCCAATCTGAAAATAATTCCTTTCTTACGATACTTATCCGACAGGTTTTCGTAAATGGCCTGCCAAAAAACGATACGGGGCTCACTCCATTTATCCCTGCGCATCCTCCGTTTAATAGCGGCCCAATGCTTACAGAAAATGAGAGGATCAAGATAACGACTAAACACATCTTTAGGATAGTTATTTCGTGATAGGAGCAGCGCCGCCAGGGGAACAAACTCTTTAGATCCGGTATCTTTCATTATCTTTTTTGCGCCGGCTTCCGATATCTTCCTATCCCATAACCAGTTACTGATCATAATTCACCGATTTCATGCTCAATAATCTCATTAATCTCAACCTTAAAATGTCTTTCTATCAATTTGTAATCTATCGCCTTGCTCGTGATCAATGCAAGAACGCCATCCATCATGCACGTCCTGTCAAACGTGCGGAACCACCTTACAATTGCTTCCATTACAGCATGATCACAATATTTGGCCAAGAATTCCGAAAGAGGCATAAATGTATGAGAGAGGAAATAGACGTCGTAAAAATCCTTGGCCTCAGTCCTGCCTCCGATAAATTTATTCCGCCCGGTCTCGTCTGCCACTTTAAACATTCCCGCTAAAGCGTACAATTTGCGCAGATATATATCCTCCAGCGATAAGACGCGTATGCCATCTACAAGTTTCGGTTCATTTAAAAGATCGACCGTGTCTTCTACAAAGTCTATCTTGAGCGTCTCTTTTGCTGTAAAATGCATATTATAAACTACGATCTTGGCTGTTTTTTCCTTGAGGCTTTGTCCTTCTATAGTCATTTTTTTCTTTAAAGCATTCTCTAGATACGCCACTATCCGTTTTACATCCGAATGTACAAAAACACGGGCAAAGAAATCCAAGTCGACTGACAACCTATGTTGGAAATAAAAAAGGCTCAGCGCCGTTCCTCCCGCAAGGTAGAAGTTGCCTGCCCTGCCCGAGAGAGCCTTTAATACGTCTTTCTGATACTTGGTTATTTTCTTATCCACGTAATAAAGTATACAACATAAAAGTTGTATTGTCAAGATATATACAACATATAAGTTGTATTTTACCCTGTCGGACTATTTTATTGCAAAAAACTGTATGCTGCCTTATAATGCATCCATGATAAAAATCGGCAATGTTAATATTGAAAGCAACGTACTGCTAGCGCCTATGGCAGGCTGTACTGACCTGCCTTTCAGGCTGATCGCCCGCGAACACGGCGCTAAATTCTGTTTCTACGAGATGGTCGATTCGAATTCTCTTATTTATCACCGTCACAAAACTTACGGCAATCTCAAAACGGATAAGAAGGATCTGCCCATAGCCGTACAGCTTCTGGGCTCAGACCCGGCGGGAATGCTGGAAGCGGCAGAAAGGCTTCTCGGGCTGGTGAGCGTATCGTTCATTGATGTCAACTGCGCCTGCCCCGCGAAAAAAGTCATCAAGAAAAGATCGGGCGCTCACCTCTTGCGTGACACGCCGCGCCTTTATGATATTTTGCAAAGGCTCACTACGGAGCTGCCTCTCCCCGTCACGATAAAGATACGCACGGGTTTCGATAAGAAGGACGATGGCCAGATCGTTGAAATGGTTAAACATTGCGAAGATATAGGCGTATCGGCCATCTTCGTACACGGGCGGCTAAAGACTCAGGGTTACGCCGGCGGCGTTGATTACGGCGCGATAAAAAAGATAAAAGACGCGGTGCGTATCCCCGTCTTCGGCTCAGGGAACATATTCTCGGGCGAGTCCGCCAGGCTAATGTTCGATGAAACCGGCTGCGACGGTATCTTGGTCGCCCGCGGCGCCCTCGGCAACCCGTGGATATTCAATAGGATCGAAGAATATCTTAATACCGGAAAAACCCCTGAAGAGATACCATTGGCGGAAAAAAAGAAGGCCCTAAAAAAACACCTGGATTATATCAATCAGTACAAATCCATAAGCGCATACGGCAAGGCCGGATTTATGCGCAAGGTCGCTATCTGGTACCTGAAAAGTATCCCCAGCGCCTCGAATCTCCGCGCCCGCATTACAAGAGAAACAAAATCCTGTCAGGATATTCTAAAAATAGTTATGGAAATCTAGAGAAAATATACTATAATGCTCCCTTATGTTTAACAAAATAATCACCCGTATACTGGTTGTCTCTTTTGCGCTTTGTCTTTCGTCTTCCTGCGCGCTGGCGGCCGATTACGATAAGTTCCTCGATAAGGCCGAGAGGCAGGCATTCGACTATTTTTTGAATGAGACAAATAAGGATACCGGTTTAACGCTGAATACGACAGAGCCGGGATCACCCGCCACAAACGCCGCTTCAGGATTCACCCTTTCGGCCATGGTAATAGGCGCCGAGCGCGGGTGGATCTCAAAAGACGAGGCATATAAAATGTGCCTGAAAGTCCTCACCACGTTTGAAAAGATGGAGAACTTCGATGGCTTCACCTATCATTACTTTGACGTAAATAATCGCTCCCGCATGTGGATAAGCGAGGTCAGCTGTATAGATACGGCGTTATTCCTCGCGGGCGCGATCACAGCCGGTGAATATTTTAAAGGCACTGAGGTGAGCGCCCTTGCCGATGAAATATTTAAGAAAGTGAACTGGCAGTGGTTCCTGAATAACGAACGGACGCTGCAGATGTCCTGGAAGCCGGAAAAAGGATTTTCAGGGCGTATCGATTCGTTCTCCGAAGGTATTATCTGCTATATAATGGCTATGGGATCGCCGACCTACCCCATACCAAAAGAGTGCTGGGATTCATTCACCAGGCCAGTATCGCAATACGGAGGTTATAAATTAATATATGTCTCCGACGGCAGTTTATTTCAATATCAATTTCCGCTGGCATGGCTCGATCTGCGCGATAAGCATGACAAGTACGCCGATTACTGGCAAAATGCCGTCAAGGCGGCTAAGGCCAACAGGAAATACTGTCTCGATAACTCGGACTCTTTTGCAACCTACAGAGAAGGCTTCTGGGGTTTGAGCGCTTCCCTCTCTCCGGACGGATACAGGAATTTCGGAGCCAGGCCCGGAAGAAATAAACATAACGGGACCGTCGCGCCTTATGCCGTAGCCGGCTCCATACCGCTCGTTCCGGAATTCGCGATAGCCGACTACAAATCGATATATGAAAGGGTCGGCGCCGCCGTTAAAAAATACGGCCTCACGGACGCGTTCAATATAGACCGCAAATGGGCGTGCGAATATTATATCTCCATCGACCAGGGATTGACCCTTCTCATGATAGAGAATTACCGGACAGGATTGATATGGAACTATTTTATGCGCAACGATTATGTGAAGAAGGGCCTTGAGGCGGCGGGATTTGTTCCGGGCAGGCTTTATGAGCCGTCCGCTTTAGCGGCCTGCACGGGAAACCCTAATGACAGAATCACCGTAAAAAGGCTAACTAAAAAGATAACCGTAGACGGTGACTATTCTGATTGGGCAAACAGCGGATATTTGGAGATCTTTCTTACAGCCAAAAATAATAGAAATGTCGAGATGACCATAGGCACCGTGAGAGACGATTCCGATCTAAGCGCGGTATTTTATCTCGGCCGCGATGATAAGAACCTCTATATAACGGGCCGGATCAGGGATGACAGTTTAGTTACCACCGAAAAGAGGGATACAATCTACAAGGATGACTGTGTAGAGATATTTTTTGATACCAATAACGACGGTTATTACTTCGACAGGAACCCTTATGATTACCAGCTTGGGATAGCTCCATACGGCCCCGAAAAGAGGCCGCAGGCATGGACGTGGGGTTACGCTCAAAAAGCTCCGGACAATATATCTTACGCGGCCAAGCTTACCGGGGATGGCTATATCGTGGAAGCCCAGATACCTTTTGACGCCATAAATAACTTCGAACCCGATAATAACAGATGCGTGGGATTTACTATCTCAGTTCACGATAGGGACGCCGATGGGAAGACAAAGAAGCTCACCTGGTCCATAGATTCCGCCAGCCAGCCGGGAAAGATCATATTCGGCATCCTCCAGCTCGCGGATTAAATTTCTTGTCGTCATTGCCTGCCGGCTCGCCTCACGGCGAAGCCGTGGGCAGGCAGGCGAGGAGGCCTTTAGGCCGATCTAAAGACTGATTATAATTTTTTCAGGCGATGTATAAGTTCATTATAAATCTCGCCATCTCTTCTAATGCCAACCTTGATAACAATAACCATAACTTGGTTCTTTACTATTCTGTAGATCACGCGATAGTGAGCTACCTTAAGCTTCCGATAACCCCTGTATTCCCCTGATAGCGGACTTCCATAACTCTCGGGATCTTTGCTGAGCTTCTTGTAAATCGACTTAAGGATTAATCGGCGGGACGGAGGGTCCACTCTTTTGAAATCCTCACTTAAAACAAGCCTATGTATAACTACATTCCACACAGCGTCATCTGACCTTTTTATATGCTTTTTCTATAGGAATGTAATCATTCCCGGATGAGATCTTCTCTCTTTCTCCGGCAACGCGGCCGAGCTCCAAATCTTCTATGCGATCAATAAGCTCTTCCATCGCGTTGAACTGATCTATCGCGATCAAGACCGCCACGGGCTTATTCCTCTTCTCTATTATAACCTTATGATGCTGCGCTTCCTGCAGTATCTTGTCTATCCTGTTTCTGAGCTCCGACACGCCCACGAGAGTCGTCTCTTCTTTTATGGTATACATATCGCTTCCCTGCCTTTCACTAATAAGTGTACCATATGTCAATTGAATATGCAAATGAATTGCATATTCAATTGGTAACAGTCCAGTGTTTTAAGAACTTCGGAAAATGGGGTCAGTCCCAACGCGTCACTTTCCGTGCTGAATGGAACTGACCCCATTTTAGCATCGTGAACGAAGAAATGAACCCGTCCCTATTTTACTATTTTAATCTTATTACTATCTTATTATCTTTCTTCAGCTTATCCAAAAAGGTATCAACGTTATAGCCAAAACTCTCCGCCTTTCTTAAGTCAGCTATTGCCTTGGCATAATCGCCATTATAGTAATACGCTCTTCCTCGGGGATAATATACATCCTTCGCGTCTTTATCAATTTCTAATGTTTTATTGAAATCAGAGATAGCCTGGTCAAAATTACCAAGGCTAAGATTTGCGCAGCCGCGGTTAAAATAGACGGAAGGAGAGGCCGAACCAAGCTTAATGGCTTTAGTGTAATTTTCAACGGCCTGGTCATATATTTTGAAATCATCGCAGTAGTTCCCTTTATAAAAATAAGCTACCGGGTCATTAGGATTTTTTTTTATCTCCTTGTTAATCCCTGCGATCACATCATCATACTTCTTTTGTTTAAGTATCTTCTCCCATTTATCCTCTACTTCACCGCCGGATGGTTGGGCATTTACTGAAATTACAAAAAATCCAATTATCAATACTCTCAGGAATATTGAGAACGGGTTTATTTTTTCGTATTGCGGCCGGTAAAGGCTCATTTTTGCCTTTTGGAGGCTTTTTTGAGTTCAGTGATAAAATAAACATTAACTTCGTATCCTAATGATTCTGCTTTGTGCACGTCCTCCCAGGCTTTGTCAAATTCTTGTTTTAAGGAATAATCCAGCGCCCGGTTATAATAGGTGGCGCCAATATCGGGAGTGATCCTTATCGATTCGGTGTAGTCAGAAATGGCCCGGTCAAAGTCCTTTTTGCCATGGTAGGCTAATCCACGGTTGTAGTAGGAATCGGAGTCTTCGGGATTGATCTGTATCGCTTTGCTGTAGTCAGAAATCGCCTGGTCGAGTTTGCCTACTTTAGAATAGGCAAACCCCCGGTTATAATAAACATCGGAAAAGCCGGGATCGATCTCTATTGCTTTGCTGAATTCCGCTATTGCACTTTCATATCTTTGTTTATCAATATAGTATATTCCCTGGTTTAACGCTTCCCGTACAGTATCTGCATCTTTTTTCTCTTCCGGCACATTTACGCCTGGCGCATAGAATTCTATTTTTTTGCCATCGATACTTTCAACCTCATCAAGACGATAAGACGTTATTATGCTGACGCTATTTACTTTAATCTCTTTATCCGTTTTCTGCATTATCTTTCCTTCCATCTTTCTACCGGATTTCAAGATAATGGTCTCAGCAAAGATATAAGATGGAGCACATAAAAACAGCAGAATAAAAATCTTAACGGGTCTTCTATTCACAGATTCCCCTTATATTTTATTCTATATTAAACAAGAACCCTCTGCGGTATATTCTATCACGGGGGGCCGGGAAATTCGATATCATAATATCAAGCTTTCTTCCCGGCGGATCTTCAATTCTTTCTTTAATGAACCTGCCCCTGTTTTTCTTAAGCGGGGAATTCGCCAGAATAGGCAACGACGATCCTGATCGCCTTTAGCGACCCGTCTTTTTCTTTACTGTATGTAACCGTCGCGCTGTCGCCTATATTGATATCAGAAAAGCCCGTCTTCTCCGTTCCTTTCCTGATCTCCGCGTTCGATGGAACGGAAAGCTCTATATCGTTTATCGTAATAACCGAACCCACCCAATCTATGGCGGTGACGTTACCCTGCACAGCTGTCACTCTATTTTCCTCAGAACCATCTTCGGGATAACAATGCGCAGCAGTTCCTGCGGTGGTTAACATTAGACCAATAACAATCATGCCGGCCCTTATCAGCATTTTCTCCCTCATTATTCTATTTTTTCTGCCATCTTTTCCGAAATCTCAATATGGAGCTACAATCTGATTATTTTCCGCCTTTTCTTGACGCCTATGGCTGACACAACGCCAATAATAAGAGTTACTACGATAAACTTATACTTGTTTTCCGCAAGTGTTATAAGATATTTTGGCTGTACTCCATTATTTTCTCCATCAATGACTTCTTTTTCGAACGTAGCTTCGAGCGTAGGGGAGTGGGGGTTACTACGTCTAATGATCATTAAGCCGGATGAATTCCCTATACTAAGACCATAGAACGACAGAGATGACCTGTATAGTGTATCATTAGATTCAGTTGCGCTGAATGAGGTGGTAAATTTTAATCCAAATAGCGCCAGGATAATAACAATGACAGCCCACATAATTAAAAGTCTCTTTCTGCGGGTACTTCTTGACCTTCTTTTTTTACGTTTATATCTATCCATCGCCGCGTTCTCCCAACAATATCATACCACTAATGCTTTTATTCTTTTCATATGTTTCAGCGAAAGCATATGAAGAAAGGGATAGGAGCACTGATATAATGATTACCTTCGCTTCATCTCTCCTTAAAACCTGAAATGGATAAATACCCGGCCGAAATTTTTATCATCTTTTTCAATACGATGATAGAGATTCTTTATTTCCGGCTTCTGCAAAAACCGTATCACATGTTTTTTAAGCTGCCCGCTACCCTTCCCCGGAATGATCTCTACCAGGGCGATCTTTTTCTCAACGGCATACCTGATGACCCTATTGAGTTCATCCTCGATCGCTCCTCCCTTATTGAATATATCGTGTAGATCCAGCTTAATCTTCGCCATCTCTTATTGACACGCCCCCCTATTTACTCCATCTCTCATGCATTACAATTTCTTCAATACTTAATCTGTCTTTACGGGCTGAGGAGGGCTTAGCCGGATATCCCAAGGCTAATAGCTCCACTACACGAATATCTTGAGGAATACCTAAAATTTCCTTGACCTGATCTTCATAAAATGCTCCAATCCAGCAAGTCCCCAGCCCCTCTTCAGTCGCTTCAAGCGCCATATGCTCAATGGCTATAGCCATATCAATGGGGTAACACATCTGGCCGCAGGTCATAATGTGATCGTCTGTTTTGGCGCAGCAGGCAATTACAACCGGCGCTTCGCCGACAAAGGGCTGGTTCTTAGCCGCCTTCATAAGACGCTGTCGAGCATCTCTATCCTGAACTACAACAAATCTCCACTCCTGCCGGTTACTGGCCGAGGGCGCAAGCCGTGCCGCTTCCAAGATCTTATTCACTTTTTCTCTTTCTACCGGCCGGCCCCGGTAACTGCGCACACTGCATCTTTTCTTAATCGCTTCCATGACATTCATAGCTTACTCCTAAACAAAAAAGCGCGATAAAGCGTTACTTGCAGCAGGAATCCGTCTTGCAAATAGGACAATACTTCTCCTGCAGTTTCTTTATCATATTCTTCGAAGCATGAGAGAACGCTATTACCACCATTATTTTAATACATGCTCCCCAAGTCAAACTTAACAGCATAACTGCCTCCTTTGGTTATGTTACTTTACGGGTCATCCCCCGATAAACTAAATTATATACCACAGCGAAATCTCAAGAGTCTTCATCGGCCTCTGCTTCGTCTGCACCTGTATTGGGAGAATTATAGGGAGCTAAGTACGGAATAGCCGCTTTGGTTGCTGCTGAATCCTTATATTTAACCGCAATGCCTGTAACTGTAATTATATTTACGGGGAATTGGATATTATCTACCAGACTATCTATGACATATACAGCATCAGCGCCTATCTCGCCCGCTTTATTTTTTAGCTGTTTCTCCGCATCGCTCCATTTTGTCACTCCTTCTACGACAATTTCGCCCATCTTTATAAGCTCTCTGCCCTCTGGCTGCCGCCTAAATACCTTGATAGTCCTAGGGTTTGTCTTCTCATATTTGGTGCTCTCATTATACAGGTTGACTGTAACCGCTCCGTAGGCTGAAGATGCAAGGGTTACGACAAGCGCTATGCTCAGTAATATCCTTTTCATATCATTCCTAAATAGCTAAATAGTAAATAGGGTCAGGTCTTTACATTTGACATTTCATTATTTCCGCTTCGAGTCTTGTTATCAACGCCTCCAACTTTCTCTCCTCCCGCCTTCTCCTCTCTACCCTCCTCCACACCTGGCTGACGCCTGTATATTGCATTTTACCGAAAAACATCGCGATTTCATTAAGTGTTTTTTGTGTGCACTTACGGGAAAAATATACAGAAAGGCTGCGAGCATCCCTTTTACTGTCTTTCACATGTCCTTCAACCGTATTTTTGATATGACTAAGGGTAGGCTCAAAGCCTTGTTTAATATTTTTCAACGCTGGTATCTCGGGATCTTCCGCCCTATTGACAATTTTTTCCTTTATGGTTTGAAAAAAATCTTCATCACCTAGAACGATCTCGTTCCTGGTATTGCTCTTTATAATGTCCTTCTCTTTACCGATACTATCCATCACAAACTGCCTGTATAGCTGCCTTGCCCGTGAGGTGTTCTTATCAAACATTGAAAGAACCAAATCAGCGTTGAGCCATTTGGGCGGCGCTTTTTTGAATATAAAGAAACTATAGCTGGAGTATGGGTATGCTTCCGGGGATTTTACAATGCCGGCTCTTACGGGATTGAGATGAATATAACATGACAGGTAATGAAGATACCTATCTTCTTGAACGAGCGTCGCTTTAAACCTGCCCTGATACAGCGGGCCTGCCCTCTTGCGCGTCGCATTAAAATATACAGCATAACTCGTATTCAGGCAGTGCATGATCCTGCTCAGGTTTGCTCGGGGGGTTTCAAGAATCAGGTGGTAGTGATTATCCATAAGAACATATGAATGAATAATCGCCATGTGTGATAACGAATAAGCGCTAACGAAAATATCCTTTCGTTCAATGCCGCGCTGGATTACGTGATAAAATGCTCCCTCGTATTCTATTCGTAATGGACGAGCCATGAAGAAAAGATATCACATAGAATATAAAGTGTCAAGTGTAAAGACCTGACCCCTTATATATATAGCGCAAATGTAAATGGGCTCAGTCTGTCCCCTATTTTCAATGGTCTATAATTTATTCAATTTTGTGATTGAGCGGCTGGAGGTAATTTTGAACGGTGAAAATATTTTTTGCATACTATCCAGGAATGATATATATATGTCAAATGACACCGCGGCCGGGTTCTTCTCTTTAGCTGTTATAAAATCTTCCCCGCGGCGCTTGTTCTTGGCATCTTCGAGCATCTCCCTCTTCTCTTCGCTACTCAGCATCTTTTATCTCCCTCAAGATATCGTCGAGCTCTTTTTCTCTATCGAATAACACAAAATACTCTCTTATCTGGATCATGTCAAGTTTTGGATAACGAGTTTCTATGAGCATTCTTACATCCGCCATATCCCGATATAGCCGCCTGGAATTATTGGAGCTTGCCTGAACCTTTAAACCGATCTGATCCTCCGGCCTCAGCACTTTTACCTCGAACTTTCCATTAAAAACAGGCTCTTTTTTTGCGTTCTTTAACATCGTCAGAGTATACTTCCTGCGAGCCAATAGAAAATCTACCCTGCCAAGCTCAAAGTTTTTACTTGTAAAATTCAACACTTCTTTGCTTTCATACAGTAAATCATATCCATGCTTAAGCATCATATCTTTTATCTTCGGAGAATTCTCGCTTAATACAAGCAGGTCTATGTCCTGAGTTGTTCTCGTAACGCCCGCGGCCTGCAGGGCGAATCCCCCGATGAGCGCAAAGTCTATCTCTTCACGCGTGAAATTTTCTATTAAGAATTTGAATATCAACGCAAAGTTCATAATGTTGATTATACCACAGGTAAAAGAATCATGTCATTCGAAATTTCTCTGCAACTTTTCCCCGCGTTATACCGTCACGGTCTAGTAAACGGCAGTAAACGGAGTAAACGTGGTCAGGTCTTTACATTTGACATTTCATTATTTCCGATTCGAGTCTTGTTATCAACTCCTCCAGCTTTCTATCCTCCCGCCTTCTCCTCTCTACCCTCCTCCACACCTGGCTGACGCCTGTATATTGCATTTTACGAAAGGAATTTTTCCTTATCTTTGTCGGACGCGAAAATATCCTTTCGTTCAATGCCGCGCTGGATTACGTGATAAAATGCTCCCTCGTATTCTATTCGTAATGGACGAGCCATGAAGAAAAGATATCACATAGAATAT
>JAPLMG010000185.1 GCA_026387165.1 Candidatus Omnitrophota bacterium | reverse complement strand
GAGACGTCCATGTATTGTATATCTTTGGGAGATGCCTTGATAAAATCGTCTTTGAACCGGCTGAATACTTTATCGTCCGCGAAATGGCCCTTCGCGTCGATCTTCGCGTTCGCCTGAGCTATGATGTACATATCCTCGATATCCGCCGAGAGATAATCTATCTTATCCGTAACCCTTCCGTTTTCCACTTTTCTGTAAGGGGTCTCGATGAACCCGAATTCATTAAGTTTTCCGTAAGTGCTCAAGCTTGATATGAGTCCGATGTTCGGTCCTTCCGGAGTCTCTATCGGACAGAGCCTGCCGTAATGCGAATAGTGAACATCACGGACTTCGAATCCCGCCCTGTCTCTGTTTAAGCCGCCGGGCCCCAGCCCGCTCAAGCGCCTCTTATGAGTCATCTCGGCAAGCGGATTGGTCTGATCCATGAACTGCGAAAGCTGGCTGCGTCCGAAGAAATCACGTATAACGCTGGAGATGAGCTTCGCGTTCAAAAGGTTATGCGGCATTACGTTGGCCAGGTCGTAGAGGTTCATCCTCTCCCGGCATGCCCTTTCGGCTCTTACGAGGCCTATCCTTATCTGATTCAATAATAACTCTCCGACGCAGCGTACGCGCCTGTTGCCAAGATGGTCGATATCGTCTATCTCGGCCTCGCCGTTCTTTACCGCTATCAATCCCAATATCACCTTTATCAATGTATCCGCGGTGAGGAGCCTTTCTTCGAGCGGGACCTTCATCCCCAGCTTGCGGTTCAGCATGTGGCGGCCCACACCGCCCAGATCATAACGCTTTATATCGAAGAAGAGCTTATCGACCAAAGTAGCGGCCGATTCAGCCGTCGGGGGATCTCCGGGCCTCATCTTTCTGTATATATCGAGCGCCGCCTCTTCTTTCGTCTTATTATTATCCTTCTTCAGTGTATTTAAAATTTCGGGGTACGAATTCCTTAATACCTCTATATTGCGCACACCGGCATCCCATATCTTGTCTGCCAGCTCTTTAGTTATGGGCTGATTCTTCTCGGACAATATAACGTCCGCCTGTTTGTCAACAACATCATGAGCCAAAGTCTGTCCTATCAGCTTTTCGGCTTGAGAATGCCTCGTAAGTTCGTGCTTATCTACGCCGCTAAAGGCTTTCGCTATCGACTCATCCGTGGAAAATCCGAATACTCTGAGTAGACTCGTCGCCAGGAATTTTCTCTTTCTGTCTATGTATACATAGAGAACGTCGTTTACATCTATTTCGAACTCTATCCACGCGCCGCGGTAAGGAATGACCCTTGCCGAGAATATCTTTTTGCCTGTCAGGTGCATCTCCTCTTCGAATGATATGCCGGGCGAGCGGTGCAGCTGGCTGACCACAACTCTCTCGTCGCCGTTTACGATGAACGTCCCCGTATCGGTCATCAAAGGGATGTCGCCCAGATAGACTTCCTGCTCCTTAGTCTCCTTCTTCGATTTTAAGCGCAGCATCAGTTTCAAGGGCGCGGCATAAGACATGCCCCGCTTCTGGCATTCATATATCTGATATTTAGGCTTGCCGATACTGTAGCTTAAATATTCCAGCTTATATTCGCCGTCGGAATTCTCTATCGGGAATACTTCTCTGAATGCGGACTCCAACCCTACATTCTTGCGCTTGGATTTCGCGACATCCGTCTGCAGGAATCCCCTGTAGGACTCAAGCTGGAGTTCCAGGAGATTCGGAAGCTCGTAACATTCCTCTATCTTTGCGTAACTTTTTCTTTTCAGCATTATTTTCCTATACGCTAATACTACTGTCCAAATTAGCCCATCTGTCATTCCCGCGCAAGCGGGAATCCAGACGAGGCTGGTGTATGGATACCCGCTTTCGCGGGTATGACATAATTTCGAATCTCAAAACAATATCTCCGATGATACGCCATGCCTACTTTAACTCGACTTTACCGCCTGCCGCTTCAAGCTGCTTCTTTATCTTTTCGGCTTCATCCTTCGTAGCGCCTTCTTTGATCGTCTTGGGCGCTCCATCAACGAGATCCTTCGCTTCTTTCAAGCCGAGGGTCGTAAGAGTGCGCAGCTCCTTAATGACATTGATCTTGTTGGGGCCCGCGCTCGTAAGGACTACGTTGAATGTCGTCTTCTCTTCGGCAGCAGCCGCGCCCGCAGCGCCCTGCCCTGCGCCGGCGGCCGCAACAGCGACCGGTGCCGCAGCGGATACGCCGAACTTATCTTCGAGCGCCTTGACAAGGTCCGCAAGCTCAAGGACCGTCATGGATCCTATGGTCTCCATCACATCCGTCATCTTTTTGGTCAATTCCACTTTTGCCTCTTTTGTTTCCATTGCCTCATCTCCTTTTTTTTATTGTGCCTGTTGTGTCTGCGGTGTTTTTTCCTTACTGGACGTCACCGCGTCTACCACGTATACGAACTTCCTGAGTATCCCGCCGAGCGCACTCACAAAACCCGTTATCGGCGCCTTTATGCCGCGGACAACAGCAGCCAAAAGGACGTCTTTCGCAGGCAGGCTGGCCATCTCTTTGATTTTATCCACGGCTACAAGCTTACCGTCTATCACAGCGCCTTTTATCTTGAACTTCTCGTGAGTCTTTGAGAAATTAACTAAGATCTTTGATGTGGCTATAACATCTTCGCCGCTCAATGATATGCCTACGCCGCCGTCAATAAGCGGCTTGGCGTCTTCCAGCTTCAATTGGTCGAGAACAACGTTCATCATGGAGTTCTTTACTACAAAAAATGCGCTCCGGGCGGGCCTAAGGCTCTTCCTGACGCTTTCGAGATCCGAAACCGAGGATCCCATAAAATTGGTGATGAAAAAGTTAGGACACTCCTTAAGATCGCTCAGGATCTCGCCTATCATTCTGTCTTTACAAAGTTTTCCGTATCCCGTATTTTTAATATTTTTTACCTGAATTCTGCTATATTCAACTTTACCCCGGGGCCCATCGTCGAAGATATATACAGACTCTTTACATGATGCCCTTTCAGGCCGCCCGGATTGGAGCTCATTATCGCGTCGATCAAAACATGCGCGTTCGAGAAGAGGGCTTCCTCCGTAAATGATATCTTGCCCACCGGCGCATGTATACCCGCCTGCTTATCCATCTTGAACTCTATCTTGCCGGCCTTTACCTCTTTTATGGCCCTGGCTGTATCCTGGGTTACAGTGCCGGACTTCGGATTGGGCATGAGCCCGCGGGGCCCCAGCACCTTTCCTAATTTCGCCAGATCTTTCATCATATCGGGAGTAGCGATTGCGACGTCGAAATCGAGCCAACCGCCGCTTATCTTCGCCGCGAGATCCTCGGCCCCCACAAAATCGGCTCCGGCCTCTTTGGCTTTTCTTTCTTCCTCCCCCTTGCAGAATACTATGACCCTGACCTTCTTTCCGGTGCCATTCGGAAGGGCCACCGTTCCTCTTATGGACGAAGATGCCGCCTGCTTGGGGTCCACATTAAGCTTCGCGGATATCTCCAATGTTTCATCAAATTTTGCCTTGGGCGCTTTTTTAACTATCGCTATCGCCTCTTTTAAAGAATATGTCTTCGTCTTGTCGAACGAGGCAGCCACAGCTTTCATCCTTTTTGATATCTTCATCATATTTTTGTCTATTGTTACTATTCGTCATTGCGAGGCTGCGAAGCAGCCGAAGCAATCCCGTTTTTAGCCCGCAAGGCTATAGACAGGCAGTAGGCATCTAATTTTCCGTAGGAAAACTAGATAGCCAAGCAGTAGGCACTAAATTTTCGTAGAAAATTTAGTAGAGATTGCTTCGGGCACTTCGTGCCCTCGCAATGACGGTCTAAATCGTGCCGTCTACGTCAATACCCATACTGCGCGCCGTTCCCATGACCATCTTTATAGCCTTGTCCATGTTCGGCGCGTTCAGATCCTTCATCTTCAAGGTTGCTATCTCTTTCAATTGATCGATCGTTACCTTTCCCACCTTATCTTTGTTGGGAACACCGCTTGCCTTGGCCAATCCGCATGCTTTCTTTAAAAGAACCGAGCATGGCGGGCTCTTTATAATAAAGGTAAATGTCCTGTCCTCATATGCCGTTATAACTACCGGGAGCGTCAAGCCGTCTTGCCCTTGAGTCCTGGCATTGAACTGCTTACAGAAATCCATTATGTTCAGCCCGTGCTGACCTAAGGCGGGCCCCACCGGAGGCGCGGGATTTGCCGCGCCGGCCGGACAGTATAATTTGATAGTTGTTTTAACCTTTTTAGCCATGTTTGTGTTTGTTGTGTTTGTTGTGTTTGTTGTGTTTGTTGAGTTTGTTGTGTTTGTTGAGTTTGTTGTGTTTGTTGCGTTTGAACCCAACAAACCCGATAAACGCTATAAACCCAAAAAACTATTTTCTATATCTTCTCAACCTGCCACATCTCTAACTCAACCGGTGTTGCTCTGCCGAATATCGATATCATTATTTTGATCTTGCCTTTGCCGGCATTCGACTCTTCGATGTTTCCGTTAAAGTTCATGAACGGGCCTTCCGTCACGCGCACCGCTTCGCCCTTTTCGAACATCACCTTGGGAGTGGGCTTCTCCCTGGCGTCCTTCGCCTGCCTGAGGATGGTATCTATCTCATCGGCCTTCAGCGGTATCGGCCTTGCTCCCGCTCCTACGAACCCGGTTACGCCGGATATGCTCTTGATCATATACCAGCTGTCGTCCGTAAGCTCCATTTCAATAAGTATATACCCGGGAAAGAACTTCCTCTCGGATATCTTCTTCTTGCCGCCCTTTATCTCAGAAACCTGCTCTATCGGGACCAGGACCTGGGAAATCCCGCCGCCGCCGAGCCCCGTTCTGATCTTAGCTTCCAAAGACTTTCTGACTTTGTCTTCGTATCCCGTCTGTGTGTGTATAACGTACCACTGTTTCATATGCCGACCTCATTCGATTGCATATGGAACCTCTCTAAGTGTAATGTCAGGTGTATGCGAGGTTTCGCCATTTAGACTCTCGACATTATTATATTTACCGCCGCTGATAAGACAACGTCACATATACCTATAAATATGGATAAAATGGCCAGGGATACGATAACGACTATCGTAGAGCCTATGAGCTCATCTCTTGTGGACCAT
>JAPLMG010000176.1 GCA_026387165.1 Candidatus Omnitrophota bacterium | reverse complement strand
AGTAGGGTTCGCCGATGACTATATAAAGGTGGTGAAGAAGAGAAATCTCGGGCTGACGGCAGGCACGAAATTTTTAAGCCAGGTATTTCTGGCGCTTATCGTCGCGACCTTCGTGATAATGTTTACGCCTATACCCACTACTCTGAACGTTCCGTTCCTGAAATTCTTTTCGTTGGAATTGGGCGTGCTGTATCTGGTGTTTGTGATCATAGTGATAACCGGTTCGAGCAACGCGGTTAATCTTACGGATGGCCTTGACGGCCTCGCGATAGGCTGCACTATAATAGCGGCCATCTCTTATTCGGCCCTCGCTTATATGGCCGGAAATTTTAAGTTTGCCGACTATTTAAACATATTTTATCTTCCGGGAGCGGGAGAGCTGTCTATCTTTTGCGCGGCGATGGTCGGAGCCGGACTGGGTTTTCTATGGTTCAATTCACCTCCGGCTACCATCTTCATGGGCGACACGGGAAGCCTTGCCCTGGGAGGCGGCCTCGGGGTAGTGGCGGTATTTATAAAGAAAGAACTTTTGCTTTTCCTGGTGGGCGGGATATTTGTTATTGAGGCCGTATCAGTGCTTTTGCAGGTGCTGTGGCTCAAGACGACTAAGAAGAGGTTGTTCCTGATGTCGCCCATACACCATCACTTCCAGCTTCTCGGCTGGCCCGAACCGAAGATCACGGTACGCTTCTGGATAGTGGCGATAATATTGATGTTGTTGAGTTTAGCTACGCTAAAATTACAATGAAGAACAAAAAAGTCACAGTAATAGGATTGGGCAATAGCGGGCTCAATGCCGCGCTTCTTCTGAAAGACTTGGGAGCTTTGGTCAGAGTTACCGAGGGTAGTGATAACGCGGGAGTGAGGAAGAACGCCGCTATCCTGGACGAGAAAAGAGTGGCTTACGAAACCGGACGCCACACAAAAGATTTTATCAAGGATAGCGAGCTCGTGGTAGTCTCGCCCGGAGTAGAAGATTCATCGCCCGCCGTAAGGTGGGCGGATGATCTGAATGTGCCGATAATAAGCGAGATGGAGCTCGGCTACAGGTATTGTAAAGGAAAGATAATAGCTATCACCGGAACCAACGGCAAGAGCACGGTTACTACGCTTATCGGCGAGATCCTGAAGGGTGGAGAGATCGATACAGTCGTCTGCGGTAATATCGGGAACTCGCTCTGCGGCGAAATAGGCCGTATAAATAAAGGGACATGGGTAGTCCTGGAGGTAAGTTCGTTCCAGCTCGAGAGAGTCGTAGATTTTAAGCCTGCCATCGCCGTAATATTGAACATTACCGATGACCATATGGACAGGTACGATAAATTCGATGGTTACTTCAATGAGAAGCTCAAAATATTCAAAAACCAAGGCGCGGAAGATCTGCTCATATTAAACCGCGACGCCAAAGAGCTGGCCGGGCTAGAGAAGAAGGCGAGATCGAAAACTCTGTATTATTCAAGGCTCCAGGCGACAAACGGCTCTTACCTGAAAGGAAATGAGATAGTATGCGCCGCCGGCACTGGAACGGAAGAGGATGTCTGTGGATTGCTGGATATAAAGCTTAAGGGCCTGCACAATATTGAAAATGTCCTGGCCTGTGTACTTGCCGGGGCCCTGGCAGGCGTTAAGCCAGCGTCCATGAAAGATACCGTAAAGAATTTTACCGGATTAAGGCATAGATTTGAGACCGTTTCAATAATTGACGGAGTTGAATATATAGACGATTCAAAGGGAACCACCGTAGACTCCACTTTAAGAGCGCTTGAGTCATGCACCAGGCCCGTGATTTTGATTGCCGGAGGAAAAGATAAGAATAGCGACTATTCGCTTGTCAGAGATATCGTTAGAGAGAGGGTTAAATGCCTTGTGCTGATAGGAGAGGCCAAGAGCAGGATAAGAGGGCTCTTGGGAGGAGTTGTCGAAACTCGCGAGGCCGCTACCATGCAGAAGGCGGTAGAGCTATCCAGGGCCCTGGCAAAAACCGGTGACCTTGTTCTCCTTTCGCCTATGTGTTCGAGCTTCGATATGTTCAAAGATTATAAAGAACGCGCAGATGCGTTTAGAAAAGCCGTATTAGGATTGGGGGCGGGGTGAGGGGCACGCGTTCTTCCATTTTCATGATAGTAGTGGTGTTGGTAGCGATCGGGGTCGTAATGATCTACTCCACAAGCGCCATCTATGCCAATGAGAAGATGAACGACAGCCTCTATTTCCTAAAGAGGCATCTTTTGTATCTTCTGGTGGGCATCTTTATGATGCTTTCGGCCATGGCTGTAAAGATACAGACGCTGAAAAAATATTCAAAAGCCATAATGGCATTTTCGATAATACTATTGGCGCTCGTTCTTATACCGCATATCGGCAGAGAGGCGGCAGGGGCCAGGAGATGGTTCAAAATGGGCCCCCTGAATTTTCAGCCGTCCGAATTCGCGAAAGTCGCCATATTCATATACCTTGCGGACCTATTGGCAAGAAAAGAGAAGTTTGTGAAAAGCTTTATTCACGGCTATCTTCCGCCCGTTCTGGTATTGGGTTTGGTCCTGGCCCTTATACTTCTGGAACCGGATCTTGGAACCGCGATAGCCATATCGGCTGTGAGCGTCATCATGCTCTTTGTGAGCGGGGTCAGAGTAAAGTATATATTGGCGTCAATACTGGCCAGTATCCCGGCGCTCTACGTGCTCTTATTCAGAGTTCCTTACAGAAGAAAGAGGATGATGATATTCCTGAATCCGTGGTCTGACAGGCGCGGCGCCGGCTTTCAGATAATCCAGTCATTCGTGGCGTTAGGGTCGGGCGGCCTGCTGGGTGTGGGCCTGGGCCAGTCCAGGCAGAAACTGTTCTATCTGCCGGCGTCACATACCGATTTTATATTTTCAATAATAGGAGAAGAGCTGGGTTTCTTAGGCTCGGCCGAGGTCGTAACTCTATTCATACTCTTTGTATGGGAGGGTATGAAGATAACGTTCAGGGCAGAGGGCAGATTTGAGAAATTATTGAGCATGGCGCTTGTATCGCTCATAGCCCTGGAGGCCATTATCAATATCGGAGTTACGGCGGGGGTGCTGCCGACTAAGGGGCTGCCGCTGCCTTTCATAAGTTATGGCGGCACGTCACTGATATTCCATTTAACCGCGGTCGGGCTGCTTTTGAATATAGCCAGGTCAAGCGAGGTATACAGGTAAATTACAGCCGTAGGGGATGTTCAAAATATGGTATCGTTGTCATCGCGAGGCCGAACGAAGTAAGGCCGAAGCAATCTCCAAAGACGGGATTGCTTAGTCGGCCTTTAGCCTCCTCAATGACGAGGACGGTTTTTTGATTATAATACGGAAGGGATGGTCGGGGTGAGAATCCTGATAGCGTCCGGAGGCTCCGGAGGCCATATATTTCCGGCGGTTGCTCTTGCCGAAGAGCTCAGGCTTAAGGAGACAAACGCTGAGATTTTGTTCGTCGGAAGCGATAAAGCGCTGGATAGAAGGATATTCGAAAAGGAAGGCTTTAAATATCGCCTGCTGTCGGCGAACTCGCTGCCCTATAGAGTCTCTTTCAATACGCTGCTCTTCTTCCTGAAATTATCGATCGATATATTCAGGTCCCTCATGATCATTATGAGGTACAAGCCCGAGGCGATAGTGGGTTTCGGCGGTTATGTGTCGGCGCCTGTGATAGCGGCGGCGTATATCCTCGGCATTCCCAGGATGGTCCATGAACAGAACGCCGTGCCGGGCAGGGCCAACGCCATGCTCTTCCGGTTCGCGGACAGGATAGCCGTAAGTTTTGAGGAGACCAAAAAATATCTTAAGCACTACGCCGGGAAAGCCGTCTTCACCGGCAACCCCATAAGAGCGTCCCTTTTGAAAGATGACAAGGCCGGAAGTATCAAAAAATTGGGACTCGATCCGCAAAGATTCACGATACTTGTAATAGGAGGCAGCCAGGGCGCCCATAATTTAAACAAAGCTTTCCTCGAATCATTATCGAAGATGGATGAAAATATCAGGCGCTCTCTGCAGATAATACATATAACGGGCGTTACCGATTACGGATGGGCGAACGCCGCTTACGATGAGTTATACGTCGAGCATCGCGTGCACTCGTTTTTGGACAGAATAGAGGAGGCTTACAGCGCCTCCGATCTTGTCGTGACGAGGAGCGGTGCGTCCGCGATATTCGAGATAGCGTATTTTGGAAGGCCCATGATACTGATCCCGTACCCGTTTGCGCTAAGCCACCAATCTGAAAACGCGCGGATATTCTCCGCCGGAGGCGCGGCCATCAAGATAGATGAAAAGGATCTCTCGCCGGATCTTATGAAAGGGAGGATAGAAGAGCTGTTAAAGGACAGGAATAAGTTGTCCGAAATGGGAGAATCCGCCAGGCGCATGAGCGTGCCGGATTCGTCGCGCAATTTGGCGCAGGCCTGCTTGAATATCAGAAAGAGATGATAAAAGTGATATTAGAGAAGAAGAATATGCACTTCATAGGGATCGGCGGCATAGGTATGAGCGGCATAGCGCTTGTGCTTTTGAAGATGGGCTATAAAGTATCGGGTTCGGACCTGGGATCGAACAATCTTACGGAGAAATTGACCGGAGAGGGAGCAGCGGTCAGCCTGGGGCATAATGGTGATAATATCCCTCCGGAGACCGAGGTTGTCGTATACTCTTCATCGATAAATGAGTCGAATCCGGAGATCCGCCAGTCGCGTAAACGGAATCTTCCCATTGTGAAGAGGGCCGAGGTGCTCGCGGAGTTATTGAACGGCAGGAAGGGGATAGCCGTTACCGGGACGCACGGAAAGACGACCACAAGTTCACTGATATCCGTGATGCTCGAGAAATGCGGCCTCGACCCTACCGCAATAATAGGCGGCGAGGTGGAGC
>JAPLMG010000303.1 GCA_026387165.1 Candidatus Omnitrophota bacterium | reverse complement strand
CAAGGATTTCAAGGCTGTGCAGGAAGGCGTCGATATGATACACATTCTGATACAGAAGTTCCTGAAGGATATAGGCGCGGAGAAGATAAAGACTGTGGGAGAAAAGTTCGATCCGCATTTTCACGAAGCCGTAGAGACGGTGGATCTAAAGGATAAAGAGGAAGGTACGATAGTCGAAGAATTGAAGCCGGGCTACACTTTCAACGGAAAGCTGTTGAGGCCGGCGTCTGTTCGCATCGTAAAGAGAAAAGAGGTAGTGTAAAATGTTTCGTAAGTAATTTTGTCCCTCGGCGCGGCCAATAATTAAACAGCGGCCTTGCTCGGGACGAATTTTACTTCGTAAAATTCGGAGGTTAGATATGGCAAAAGTTATAGGAATTGATCTGGGGACGTCGAATTCAGCGGCAGCCTATATGGAGGCGGGCAGGCCCGTCATAATACCGTCGGCGGAGGGCGCCGGAGTAGCAAGCGGCAAGGCATTCCCGTCATTCGTCGCTTTTACAAAGGACGGACAGAAGTTGGTCGGAGAGCCTGCCAAGAGGCAGGCTTCGATAAACCCCGAGGGCACGGTCTTCGCCGCGAAACGCAAAATGGGAACGGACTTCAAATACAAAATATACCAAAAAGAGTATACGCCCCAGCAGATATCGGCTTTCATACTGGCAAAGATAAAACAGGACGCGGAGAACTATCTCGGCGACAAGATCGACGAAGCCGTTATCACTTGCCCCGCGTATTTCAATGATAACCAGAGGCAGGCGACCAAAGACGCCGGTGAGATAGCCGGCTTGAAGGTCTTGAGGATAATCAACGAGCCTACGGCCGCGTGTCTCGCGTACGGGCTCGATAAAGCTGGCAAAGAGCAGAAGATAATGGTATTCGACCTGGGAGGCGGGACGCTCGACGTAACGACCTTAGAGATGGGCTGGGACGATGAGCACAAGGCCGCGACGTTTGAGGTCATATCTACCAGCGGCGATACGCAGCTTGGCGGCACGGATATGGACAATGCCATGGTCGATTATATAGTGAAGGAGTTCAAAAAAGAGACCGGGATAGACCTGAAGAACGACAAGATGGCTATTCAGCGCGTCAGGGAAGCCGCCGAAAAAGCCAAAGTGGAGCTTTCGAGCACGATCACCACAGATATAAATCTGCCGTTCATCACCGCGGACCAGACCGGCCCGAAACATCTTACTATGACGCTGAACAGGGCCAAATTAGAGGAGCTCATCGCTCCGATAATTGAAAAATGCCGCGGCCCGTTAGAGCGGGCTCTCTCCGACGCCAAATTGACGGCGAAGGATATAGACAAGATAATATTGGTCGGCGGGCCCACAAGGATGCCGGTAGTTCAGAAGTTCGTAGAAGATTATGTCGGTAAGAAGATCGAGCGCGGCGTAGATCCGATGGAGTGCGTAGCTCTGGGGGCCGCCATACAGGCTTCTATTATGAGAGGCGAGACGAAGGACGTCCTGCTTCTCGATGTCACGCCGCTCTCTTTAGGGATCGAGACCCTCGGCGGAGTGAGCACCCGTCTGATCGAAAGGAATACGACCGTGCCTACGAAGAAGAGCCAGATATTCTCCACGGCGGCGGATAACCAGACCGCGGTTACCGTGCGCGTGCTGCAGGGTGAGCGTAAGATGGCGGAAGGCAATGTCGATCTTGGAAGGTTCGACCTTGTAGGGATCCCTCCGGCTCCGCGCGGAGTTCCGCAGATAGAGGTCACATTCGACATAGACGCGAACGGCATCGTTCATGTCAACGCCAAGGACCTCGGCACCGGCAAGGAGCAGTCGATAAAGATCTCCGCGCCTAAGAAGCTTTCCAAAGAAGAGATAGATAATTTCGTAAAAGAGGCCGAGAAGTTCGCCCAGGAAGACGATAAGAAGCGGGAAGAGGTGGACGTGCTGAATCAGGCCGATACTTTGGTCTATGCTACCGAAAAGTCGTTGAAGGAGTTCGGTGAAAAGGTAGGACAGACTGAGCGCGCCGACATTGAGAGCAGGATCAATGATCTTAAGCAGGCGATGAAAGATAAGAATATAGACAGCATAAAGCGCGGCACCGAAGAGCTCACCAAGGTAGCGCATAAGTTGGCCGAAGAGATCTATAAGAAGACTGCCAATACTCAAAAAGGCCCGGGGCCCGGCCCTCAGGCTCAGGGGTCAGAGGGAGCTCCCGGGGGACAGCCGGAAGGCGCCGAAGAGCCCAAGAAGAATGAAGATGTAATAGACGCTGAATATACAACCGAAGACGACAACAAGAAGAAGAAATAGCAAAAAATATGTCATTCCCGCGAAAGCGGGAATCTATGCTTCATCGTCATTGCGAGGAGCGATAGCGACGAAGCCCTTCGACCTTTCGACAAAAGCTCAGGGTTTCGTCCTGAGCAAAGTCGAAGGACGAAGCAATCTCAAAAATTGTTCTTTAAATTTTTCACATTAACGGTTAGGCGGGCCTTGGTGTCCGCCTTCCGCAGCGTCAGGCTGGGACACCAAGTCCCGCCTTACGACATGTGTGAAAAATTTTAAAAAGTGATAGTACGAATGAAAAAATCAGAGCCAATCACACGTTTGACTAGAGAGAAATATATCATGCAAAATAAAGGCGCTAATGTTATTAAATCAAAACTGGATAGATTTGATAAGCGTTGGACTATAGATAGCGAAACCAATTAGATAAACAGGGGTCAGGCGCTTTTTGGGATAGATCCGGCCCGGTAAACAGGTTTAAATAGATAAGGACTTTATGTTGTTAATTATTCGTAAAAGAGCGGATGAAGAGACTATCAATAAGGTATCCCAAGATTTAAATGGATATGTCAAAGTTGCGATAGATATAAAACGTGGAATACTTGCCGCTGGTGGAACCTTGCATGTCGATGGCGAGAAATTAATGCTGGAGGATGGAAGCCGGCAGGCTGATTTGTGGGGTGGCGGCATAGATTTTGAAACGGGTGAAATTGATTTTGACTCCATGATCAATATCAGGCCGGCTCAGGGGAACAGGGCAAGAGAGGTTCTGGATAAGAAGATACGGGAACAGATGGAAGAGATAATTCACAGGTTGTTAAAATAGATCATGAATGCACAGGAACTGACTCTCAATATAGCGGTTAATTTGGGACGAATAGGCAGATGGGCCTGTGAAGGTCGCCGCGCGAGGCTTGAGCAATTTATGAAAGAAACTGAGAAGTTTATCGCTGCGCTGGATAAAGCGCCGAAGTCGAAAAAATTTCAAAGGACGTTTGATCTTTTCCTAAATACATTCAATGATCATAGAAAAAATGTACGTATGGATCCGATATGGGCGGAAACTATGTTTACATGGGCGAATATTTTAACACACCGTGCCCGTCTTGCTTAAAGAAGTTATGAAAGAGAGAAATGACCACTAAGCGCGATTATTACGAGATACTCGGCATATCGAAGGGTGCCGCAGCCGACGATATAAAGAAGGCATACCGGAATCTAGCGCTCAAATATCATCCGGACAGGGTAACCCCGGATAAGAAGAAAGAGGCCGAAGAGAAGTTTAAGGAGATGTCGGAGGCCTATGAGGTCCTCATCGATCCACAGAAGAAGAGCACCTACGACCAGTACGGCCATTCGGGAGTGGACAATTCCTTCAAACAGGGCGGGTTTGAATGGCAGGACTTCCACCATTTCGACGACCTCAAGGATATATTCGGCGAAGTAGATATCGGTGATCTTTTTAGATCGTTCGGTGTAGGTGGTGATGTATACGGCGGTTCGTTCGGCGGCACAGGCCGGCGTGGTAGTGCCGGACGCGGTTCGGACCTGGAATACCGGATAGAGATAAGATTTGATGACGCGGCATTCGGCGCGGAGAAGACCATCACTATTCCGCGCCACGAAGCATGCGAAGCATGCGGCGGCACTGGCGCCAAGCCCGGCTCAAAGAAAGAGCGCTGTTCATACTGCGGCGGTCACGGGCAGGTAAGCTCCTCGAGCGGATTCTTCAATGTGGTAAGGACCTGCGACAGATGCGGCGGCGAGGGGACCGTTATTAAAACCCCGTGCTCTACCTGCGGCGGCCGCGGCAGGGTCAAGGCAAAGAGAAACATAAAGGTAAAGATACCGGCCGGAGTGGATACAGGTTCGCGCCTGCGGGTTCACGGTGAAGGCGAAGCAGGAGAGAGGGGCGCCCGGCGCGGCGACCTTTACCTCGTTATGCACGTTCAACCGCATGAGATATTCGAACGTCACGGAGCCGACATATACTGTGAAGTTCCCGTAGATTTTGTAACCGCTACCTTAGGCGGAGAAGTGGAAGCGCCGACTCTCGAAGGCAAGATAAAACTTAAGATACCCGCCGGCACTCAAGGCGGCAGGTCGTTCAGATTAAGGAATAAAGGGATCGCGCATCTGCACGACTACGGCAGGGGCGATCAATTAGTGAAGGTCCAGATAGATGTGCCATCCAATCCTACCGGGGACCAGAAGAGGATCTTAAAAGAACTTGCCAAGGCTTCCGAGCGGAACCCCGGGCCATTGTCCCAGTCGTTCGTGGAGAAGATGAAGAGGCTGTTTAGATAATTGTTTATTGTGTTTATTGCGTTTGTAGAGTTTATTGTGTTCGACAGTTTAACGCAACAAACACAATAAGCGCAACAAACACAACGAACGATAAGCTATAAGGAGTTGCAATGCCGACATACGAATACGAATGCGATAAATGTAAAAAACATTTCGATATATTTCACAGCATGACGGAGACCAAGATACGGAAATGCCCGAAATGCGGCGGCAAGACCCATCGCCTGATAAGCCCGGGAAGCGGCGTAATATTCAAGGGCACGGGTTTTTACGATACCGATTATAAGAAGAAATCAGGCTCTGACAGCAGTCCTAAACCATCCTGTCCGTCCGACTGCAAAAACTGCCCGTCAAATCCTTCGACCCTTCGACAGGCTCAGGATCGTCCCGAGCAAGGTCGAGGGACGACAAAAGCTCGGGATTAAAAGAAAAAGGGGTCAAAGAAAAAGAGGTCAGGCGCTTTTTGACCCGGTACCTGGCACTTTTTTTAGAAAGATAGAATTGTTTAGAAAAATAGCTTTAATTCTATGGTTCTGGACTCCGGTGGTCCTCTGGATGACCCTGATATACTATTCCTCCTCTATCCGCGCAGAGGACTTGCCGAAGATCGACTTTCCGAACATAGATAAGCTGTTCCATTTCGTCGAATACTTCATCCTCGGTGCTCTTTTAATCAGAGCGTTCGCGAACTCCTCCGATAAAGTCAACTTCAAGTTCATCCTTTTGTTATCTATCCTGATAGCATCAATATACGGCGCCCTCGATGAATTCCATCAGCGCTTCGTTCCGGGAAGATCTTCCGATATTTTTGATATATTTTCTGATATAATAGGCTCTTTGTCAGGGGCCATGTTATCCATGCATAAGGAGAAGAATAGTCGTGCCATCGATAAGACCGTTTAAGGCCGTAGTCTACAATAATAAGAAGATAAAGAAGATATCAAAAGTTGTCGCGCCTCCCTACGATGTCATTGCGCCGGATATGCAGGATAAGCTCTATAGAATTCATGAAAATAACATTGTAAGGCTGATCCTGGGGAAAGTGAAAGATGGCGATACACAGACCGATAACCGCTATACGCGCGCCGCATCAGACTTCAAATTCTGGTTAAGGGAAAATATCCTGATGGAAGAGAGCGTTCCCGCTATATATATTTATACCCAGACTTACACGTATGACGGCAGGAAAATAGACAGAATAGGTTTCATAAGCCTCATGGAGCTCGATCTTGAGGATAAGAAAGTATTACCTCATGAGAAGACATTGAAGGCGCCGAAAGAAGACAGGCTTCGTCTCATGCGGGCGGTCAAAGCTAACTTGAGCCCAATATTCATGCTTTACGAAGACGCCAAACATAAAGTGAATAACATATTAAGAGCCTTCTCCAAAAAGACGAAGCCTTTTATTGATGTAACTATCGATAGCGTCAGGCACAGGGTGTGGGCACTCACAGATAAAGACGCAATAGGAGATATAGAAGGCTTAATGAGCAAAAAGGATATCTTCATAGCGGACGGCCACCATCGTTATGAAACATCAAAAAATTACGCGCGTGAACTGATCGAGAAGAGCGTGCCCTGCACCCGAGCGAAGCGAGTGGTACAGGGTGCCTCGCAAAGTTTAATAGATAACTCAAAGTTCTTCATGGCATATTTTGTGGAGCTTGAAGAGAAGTCGCTCCTGATAATGCCTACGCACAGACTTATAAAAGATGCGCGCGGATTAAGCAAGGAAGAGATAATAGAAAAGCTGCGCAAATATTTTATATTCGAAAAGTTACCCACCAGAAAAAAGCTATTGGCGAGATTGGGCTATTTAAGGTCAAGCCACGCGTTCGGGATGTATCTGCCCTGTACCAGTCGCGGCTCCGCCGCTCCGGTACAGGGCGGGTATTATGTGCTAAAGCTCAAAGATTTTAATAAGGCTAAAACTTTCATGGGCGAAGGTTCCGCGGACTGGAAGAGCCTCGACGTCTCTATACTGCATCTGTTTATACTTCAATATGTCTTGGGAATAAGCGATGAAGATGATAACATAGAATTTGTCAAGGACCCGGGCGAGGCCTTTAAAGGGATCGACAAGGGCGGCTTTAACATAGCCTTCTTTTTGAACCCTACAAAAGTTACACAGGTGAAAAAGATAGCCGAACACGGCGAGAAGATGCCGAGGAAGGCGACATATTTTTATCCCAAGCCGCTTTCGGGGCTTGTGATAAGAAAAATGTAAGAATAACATGCAAGACGATATATTGAAAAATATTCAGGATCTCCTCGCTAAGGGCGACAGGAATGGTGTAGCCGAGCTGACTAAGGAGGCGCTCGGTAAAGGCCTAAGCGTAAAAGCGATCCTTGAAGACGGGCTTATAAAGAGCATGAACGCGATCGGTGAAAAGTTCAAGGCCAATGAGATATTTATCCCCGAGGTCCTGATCGCCGCGAGAGCCATGCACGCAGGTATCGCTATACTCGAGCCGCACTTCACCGCATGCGGGATAAGATCAGCCGGTAAGGTTGTTATAGGGACCGTTAAGGGTGATCTCCATGATATAGGTAAGAATATAGTGAGCATGATGCTGAAAGGCGCCTGCTTCGAAGTAGTGGACTTAGGCATCGATGTCCCTCCGGGTAAATTCCTGGAAATAGTGCAGGCAAAATCACCCGATATAATAGCGATGTCATCGTTACTTACGACTTCCATGGGCGCTATGAGGGATACCATTAAAGTATTGAAAGAATCGGGCCTTCGTGATAAAGTTAAGATAATCGTAGGCGGAGCTCCGATCACCCAGGTCTTTGCCGATTCCATCGGCGCCGACAGTTACGCCAAAGACGCCGCGACAGCAGTCGACAAAGCTAAGGAGCTTTTAGGGAAGCGGTAGGTTATCGTACAGTGCATTGCGTCGTGCGTACAGCGTAAACGATATACGCTGTACCCCGTACCGCTCGCTTCGCTCGGGTACGGGGCAGGCGCAATACGCAATACGCAATACGAAAGATGCTACTACGAGGCGACAATGCCCCTATTCCACAAAAAACCCAAATATACTATAGTTAAAGTCGCCAAGAGGCGGGGAGATATACCGAGCGATCTCTGGACGCGGTGCGAAGAGTGCAAAGAGCTCATCTACAATAAGAAGCTCGATGAGAATATGCGCGTATGCCCTAAATGCAATTCTCATTTTACTCTCGATGCCAACGAGAGGGTGAAGGCCACTCTTGACGAAGGAAGTTTTAAAGAGACGGATCCCGATATGGTGTCGCTCGACCCCATATCATTTGAAGGGCCCAAGACATATAAAGAGAAGCTGAAGAAAGACCAGGAGCTTACCGGCCTTAAGGATGCCGTAGTTACGGGCGAGGGCGCCATAAACGGGCGCAAGGTAGTTCTCGGCGTTACCGATTCGCGTTTTATCATGGGCTCGATGGGCTCTGTCGTGGGGGAGAAGCTTACGCGGGCGATTGAGCGTTCCACAGAGACAAAATATCCGTTAATAATAATTTCAGGTTCGGGCGGCGGCGCCCGTATGTATGAGGGGCTCTACTCGCTGATGCAGATGGCGAAGACCTCGGCGGCGTTGAGCAGGCACAATAAGGCCGGTTGCCTGTTTTTATCCATATTGACGAATCCCACCATGGCCGGTATCATGGCGAGCTTCGCGTCGTTGGGGGATCTTATAATAGCCGAACCTAAAGCATTGATAGGATTTACGGGCCCGCGCGTGATAGAGCAGACGATACGGCAGAAACTTCCGCCGGGATTTCAGAAGTCGGAGTTCCTGCTCGAGCACGGCCTCATAGATATGATAGTTCACAGAAAGAACATGAAAGAGACCCTTTCAAAGATATTGACCTACTTCTAAAGAAAGTGATTGGTAGCCCAGGCTTTCCCGCGAAGCGGGAAGACCGCCTGCGTGGTTTTCGAGGGCGGGGAAGCCCGGGCTGCCAATGTGGATAACTTATGGCACAGGTAAGTCTGCAGAAAGTATCTAAAGCGTTCCCGGGCAATGTCTGGGCCATAAAGGACATCAATCTTGGCATCGAGAGTAAAGAGTTCGTCGTCCTTGTCGGCCCATCCGGATGCGGCAAGTCCACTACCTTAAGGATAATCGCGGGCCTCGAAGAGGCCACCGAAGGCAACGTCTATATCGGCGACCAGCGCGTCAACGATGTCCCTCCCAAAGACAGAAACATCGCCATGGTATTCCAAAATTACGCTCTCTATCCGCACATGACCGTCTACGAGAATATGGCATTCGGGCTGAAGCTGCGAAAATATCCCAGGCCTGAGATCGACGCGCGCGTCAAAGAAGCTGCCAATATATTGGGAATAGAGGATCTTATGCACAGGCGCCCGAGGGAGCTTTCCGGCGGCCAGAGGCAGAGGGTGGCGGTGGGCCGCGCCATCATAAGAAAGCCGCTCGTATTCTTATTCGACGAACCCCTGTCCAACCTTGACGCGAAGATGCGCGTCCAGATGAGGATGGAGATAAAGAAGCTCCACATACGCCTGCAGACCACGATGATATACGTTACGCACGACCAGACCGAGGCGATGACCATGGGCGACAGGATCGTCGTAATGAAAGACGGCGTGATCCAGCAGATAGCTGATCCTATAAATCTTTACGATAAACCGGTCAACAGATTCGTCGCCGGGTTTATCGGCAGCCCGCAGATGAACTTCTTCAAGGGAACGATAATGAAGAAG
>JAPLMG010000140.1 GCA_026387165.1 Candidatus Omnitrophota bacterium | reverse complement strand
CAGGGCGTGGGCGAATTTTTACGATGTTATGCATCTGCAGGAGGCCGGGTTTGCAAAGTTAGGCGTGCCTCTTGAGGTAGGTAAAGAACTTCTCAAGGAACGGATGGGGGAGGTCGCTCGCGCGGTCTCCGGCGCAAATCACATGAGGAGCGTAGATATAGCGAAATTACTGGAGATCCCGTATATGTGCGTCCATACTCCGGCCGATAATCATGTAACAAACTATCTTCAGGGTATCTTCGATAGAAGAAAGCCGAAGATGCTGAACGATGCGCTCAATATTTTAAAAGCCATACCTGAATATACGGATGCGCTCAAAGTACACGCCGGGCCGAATATTCTTATAGGCGAAGGGAAGAAAAAGTGCGGAAAAGTATTTGTGGATATGACGGGCGGCACGGAAGGGCCCAAGAGGATATTCTCCAGGCTCTCCCAGGCCGGCGTCGGCACAATAGTGGCCATGCACTTGAGCGAAGAGCATTTCAAGCAGGCGAAGGCGGAATTTATAAATGTGATAATAGCCGGACACATCGCAAGCGATAATCTCGGATTAAATTTACTTTTGGACGCCCTTGAGAAGAGAGGGAAGCTCAAGATAGTACCCTGTTCTGGATTTGTAAGGGTCAGAAGGTATCCTGCTACGCAAATCTAATGAAAGGCCCGGTTTTTGCTTCGCAGGGATATTCTTTATTGAGGTAATTTCTCCGAAGCAATACCCGGATTTGCTAGTTGTTTTGCGAAGGAGAATAGAATGGCGATACCGGATAACATTGTAGATCAGGTCCAGGCCAGAAGCGACATAGTAGAGGTCGTCTCGCGGTATATACCGCTACAGAAAGCGGGCAGGAACTTTAAGGCTCCGTGCCCTTTTCATAATGAGAAGACGCCGTCGTTCGTAGTGAGCCCGGATAAACAGATATACCATTGCTTCGGGTGCGGCGCAGGCGGCAACGTCTTCTCGTTCCTGATGAAGTACGAGAATCTCTCTTTCCCGGAAGTTGTCGAGATGCTCGCGGATAAGGCAGGGATACAATTACCGCGTTTCGGCCCCAGAAAAGAGCTGACGAGCCTCGCGACCCAGCTCTATAAAGTGAACGAGCTTGCCATACAGTTCTTTGAGGGATGCCTGCCGCAGAACCGCGAAGTTCGCGACTATCTCGTTTCACGCGGAATTACCGCTGAGACGGCAAAGCTATTCAGGATAGGGTACTCTCAGGATTCATGGGACGGCGTATTGAAGTTTTTGGGCGGTAAGGATATCAAGGGCGACATTGCCGAGAAGGCCGGGCTCGCAATTGCCAGTGATAGAGGCGGTTATTATGACAGGTTCAGGAAGAGGCTGATATTTCCGATCTTTGATCTTAAGGACAGGGCTTTGGGGTTCGGCGGAAGGGTGCTCGATTCGAGCCTTCCGAAATATATGAATTCGCCCGAGACCTACGTTTATTCCAAAGGAAGAAACCTTTACGGATTGAACCACACTAAAGAGAGTATAAAGAAGGCGGGCTATGCTTTAGTGGTGGAGGGGTATTTGGATTTCATAATACCTTATCAGTCCGGGATCCGCAATATTGTGGCGACGCTGGGCACGGCGCTGACTATAGACCAGGTCAAACTGTTAAAGCGTTTCGCGAGTACGGTGATAATGGTATACGATCCCGATGAGGCCGGCGAAGCGGCTTCCTTACGCAATATGGACCTCTTTATAAGCGAGGGAGTGAACGTATACGTAGCCGAACTGCCGAAAGGCTTCGATCCTGACGGATATATAAGAAAGTTCGGAACGGAAGATTTCATAAAGCTTACGAAGGCCAGCAAAAACTTATTTGATTACAAGATATCCAGACTCTCTATGCGGTTCGATATAAAGAGCGCGCACGGCAAGGCGTCGATAGCCGGCGAGATGCTGCCGACCATCTCCAGGATAGAGAACGCGGTGCTCCGGTCGAATCTGGTAAAGAAGCTGGCGGAGAAGCTTTCCGTAGACGAAGATTCCATAAGACAAGAGCTGAAGAAGGTCAAGCCGGATTATACCATGCGTGTTTACAGCATAAGTCCGGTTGAGGCAAAGAGAGATTCGAAGAGCGCCCAGAAGATGGTCCTGGCGCTTCTGCTGGACGGCGAAAGTTTTGTAAAAAAGATACGGGAGTCGCTATCCCCGGATGAATTTAAGGATTCTTCGGTAAGAGACGTCATCAAAGCCGTGCTGGATCTGTCTAAGGAGGATAGATCTATAACCGCGGTAAAGTTGATGAATTATTTCGAAAATAACGATGCGGCCACCGCGCTGATATCCGAATCGGTGCATCTTTCTGAGACGCTGGATAATAAAGAGAGGATCCTTTGCGATTGCATAGCCAGGATAAAGAAGGATAACGTAAAGGATTCACTTGGCAGGCTGCAGGACGCGATCAAAATTGCCCATGACTCTAAGGACGATACGCTCGTGACAAAGCTCGTGACGGAGTATACAGAGCTTTTAAAGGTGAACCCCGCACCTTCTTAAGGGCGCGGGATGGATGAAGAAGGTGCGGGATGAAGAGTAAGAAGACGGCAAAGAATAAGGTCATGCGGAAGAAGATGTTTCGCAGGAAAGCCGGAAAGACTGAGAAGCCTGTTATGAAGAAGACCTTAGAGCCTGAGAAGCCCGTATCCGGCAAGCTGAAGACGCACTATCCGGCCAAAGAAGACGAAACTGTACCCGCTAAAAACAGGCCCCACCAGAAGAAGAGGCTCTCCAAAGAACTTTCCGAGCTTATTGCGCTCGGTAAGGAAAAGGGGCATCTTACTTTCGAAGAGGTAAATAATATACTTCCTATCGAAATAGTCTCCTCGGAGGAGATAGATGAGATACTGAGTGTTCTCGGAGAAGAGAATATAAAGCTTGTAGATACGGAAGAAGAAGCTCAGAAGGAGACGGCTCATGATGAGCCCGCGCCGGAAGAGAAGAAGGAAGAGGCGGCTCCGGCCGAGGTGGCGTCGAGATTAATACAGATAGATGATCCTGTGAAGATGTATTTAAGACAGATGGGCCAGATATCTCTCTTGACAAGAAAAGAAGAGATAGAGATAGCCTGCAAGATCAAGGATGCCGAAGGCAAAGTAAGGGACGCCGTCTCGGATCTGGCTATAGCCAAAGCGAAGGCGCTTGAGATACTGAACAAGGCGATCAAAGAAGAGGTGAGCCCGGAAGAATATTTTAATGTAGATCCCAAATTCAAGATGTCAAAGCTGAAGAAGAGGATAGATAACCTTGCCAATAGCCTGCGCAAGGCGAGGAGTAAGTCCAGCATAGGCAAGCTTGTAAAAGAGTCCAATCTCGCGATGTCCGTAGTTGAGGAGATAATCAAAAAGATAGATGAGCTTCTTGGCGAGCATTCGAAGACCTCTGGCTC
>JAPLMG010000159.1 GCA_026387165.1 Candidatus Omnitrophota bacterium | reverse complement strand
CGGTCATCGCCTTACCCGAATTATCCTTGGCGGTATATTTGAAATTCGGCATTTTTGATTAATCCTCCGACGTAACTCTTAATGTTTCCTCGAGCGTTGTAACGCCCTTCATACAATTCTCGAACGCATTATCCCTCAAGGTCATCATATTCTTCTCTTTGACCGCATACTCCTTTATCTGGTCGCTCGACGCTTTTTTCATTATCATATTTCTTATCGGGTCATCTATCAGAAGAGTTTCAAGTATCCCTACCCTTCCATAGTACCCAGTATCATTGCAGCGCGAGCACCCTCTGCCTTTGTAAAAACTCTTTACGCCTTTAGCTTTAAGGATCCCGGGATCTATTCCCAGCCTTTCCAGAACATCCGGAAGCACCTCCATCTCTTCCTTACAATTCTCGCATATCTTTCTCATGAGCCTCTGGGCCGAAGACATGATAAGGCTCGACGCAATGAGAAACGGCTCAACGCCCATATCTATGAGCCTTGTTATCGCTCCGGCGGAATCATTGGTATGCAGGGTGCTTAATATGAGCTGTCCCGTAAGAGATGCTTTTATGGCTATATCCGCTGTTTCAAAATCGCGTATCTCTCCCAACATTATGATGTCGGGACTCTGCCTTAAGATACTCTTTAACCCTGCGGCAAACGTCAGTCCTATCTCGGGCCTGGCGGGTATCTGCGTAATGCCCTCCGTTTCATATTCCACAGGGTCCTCGAGCGTTATGATATTGCGCTCCGGTGTATTAAGCTGGCTTATTATAGAATAGAGCGTTGTGGATTTGCCGCTGCCCGTAGGGCCTGTGACGAGTATCATTCCGTAGGGGCAGGCGAGCGCGGTCTTGAATGTGCTTAACGGGCCCGGCAAGAATCCCAACTTATCCAATCCGAAGCTTACGCTGGACTTGTCCAATATCCTCAGAACCACTTTCCCGCCAAAAGTTGTCGGTAGGACCGAGACCCTGAAGTCTATCTCCTTGCCTTCAAAACTTATCTTGAAACGTCCATCCAGCGGCACTCTTGTCTCGGTTATATCAAGTCTGGACATTATCTTCAACCGCGCTATTACGGCATTTTGGTTCTTCTTTGGCAGTGTCAGGACATCGTGCAGGCTCCCGTCTATTCTATATCTTATCTTCAGGAATTTCTCGCACGGCTCGATATGGATGTCCGAGGCCCTCTTCTTTATCGCTTCGTTCAGTATAAGGCTCACCACCTTCACTATCGGAGCCTTCTGGCTCTCTTCCGTAATCTCACTGACGTCGATCTTCTCTTCCTCAACTATCTCCACAACATCTTCCGGCTTGACCCCCTCAAGTATCTTCGATATCTCCTGCGCATGCGCGGTGGCGCCGTAATAGGAATTTATGGCTTCCTTTATATCGCTTTCAGGGGCTATGGCAATATCCACTTTAAAATGCGTTATCAGCTTTATGTCGTCTATCGCGAATATATTTAACGGATCCGACATAACTACTGTCATAACATCTCCTATCTTAGACAGAGGCAGAACAGAATATTGCCGCGCTGTCTTTTCAGGGATCAGCTTCAATGTTTCCTTATCTATCTTGTACTTGGAGATGTCTATAGGAGGGATGTCTAATTGCGCGCTCATCGCGACCATAAAGGACTTCTGAGAAATAAAGCCCTGATCGACGAGTATCCTGCCTAAGTTTCCTCCTGATATCTTCTGTATTTCGATGGCCCTATCAAGGTCTTTCTTCTTTATGAGATTGCCCTTTATCAGGATATCGGTCAGTTTTTCTCTTAAAGATAAAGCCATCTTCTACCCCGCCTCAAGATCCTGGTCGCCGATTGTGACGCGCACAACCTCATCGAGGGTCGTGACGCCTTCTAAAGCTAAAGCAATGCCGTTATCTCTGAGCGTCTTCATACCTTCCAGCCTCGCAGTATCGGATATCTTGTATTCCTGGGCGCTCTCTAAGATAAGCATTTTTATTTTCGGGCTTAGCATCAGGACTTCAATCAAAGCAATTCTTCCTTTATAACCCGTCTTGCGGCATGCATCACAGCCTTTTCCCCGGTAAAGGATAGCCTTCTTACCGCCTGTTTTTATGCCGCAGCTTTCGGCTACCCCGGCATCCAACTCGTAAGATTCTTTGCAATTAGGACATATCTTCCTGACGAGCCTTTGAACGCCGACGAGTATAATTGAGGACGTTATAAGAAAGGGCTCGACACCCATATTTATGAGTCTCGTCACAGATCCGGGCGCGGTAGTCGTATGGAGCGTGCTCAATACCAGATGCCCCGTAAGCGCCGCTTTGATCGCTATATCCACCGTTTCAAAATCACGTATCTCGCCTATCATTATTATATCCGGATCCTGCCTTAAGATTGACCTTAAGGCCCCAGCAAAAGTAAGCCCTATGCCCGGCCTCGCGGTCACCTGATTTA
>JAPLMG010000208.1 GCA_026387165.1 Candidatus Omnitrophota bacterium | reverse complement strand
TGACAGGGGGCACAGGGAGCTTCCGATAAGGGCCGACTATGTGGGTAAGAATGTGCCTACGGCCATTAAAGAGTCGGTAGAGGTCCGGCTGTCAGAATCAGACGGAAAAGATGAGGTTGTGATATGCGAAAGGGAATAGTTTGTCATTCCCGAATGCTTCTATCGGGAATCCATAATAATAGATTCCCGCTTTCGCGGGAATGACATATCATTCAGATTTAAATTATGGAAAAAGAAAAACTAGTCTGGACCAAAAAAGACCTTCTCGGCCTTGAGTATCTTTCGCGCGAGGAGATCGAGCACATCTTGTACACCGCCGCGAGCTTCAAAGAGGTCACGACGCGGCAGATAAAGAAAGTGCCGGCGCTGCGCGGCAAGACGGTCGTGAACCTCTTCTACGAGCCGTCGACGAGAACGCGCATATCGTTTGAGCTTGCCGCCAAACGCCTCTCCGCCGACGTCATAAACGTGGCGGTCGAGTCGTCGAGCGTGCGCAAAGGCGAAACGCTTATCGACACCGGCAGGAATATAGAGGCCTTAAAGATAGATATAATCGTGGTCCGCCATGACTGCTCGGGCGCGCCCAATATCCTCGCGCGCTCGGTTAAGGCCAGCGTGGTCAATGCGGGCGACGGGTGGCACGAACATCCTACTCAGGCGCTTTTAGACATGTTTACCCTTAAAACCAAGCTCGGCAGGATAGAGGGGTTGAATGTAAGTATAATCGGCGATATCGCGCACTCGCGTGTTGCGCGTTCAAATATCTGGGGGTTGACCAAGCTTGGCGCAAAAGTTACCGTCTGCGCTCCGAAGATGCTGATACCCGAGGGCATTGAGAAGATGGGTGTTAGAGTGACGAACGACCTCGACGAGGCGATAGTGGAAGCCGACGCTATAAACGTATTGAGGATGCAGCTTGAGCGCGACACATCGGGCGTCTTCCCGACAAAGATAGACTTCTTCAAGCAATACGGGATCTCCGAAGAGAGGCTGAAGAAATGCAAAAAAGATCTGGTGGTAATGCACCCCGGTCCGATAAACAGTGGCGTCGAGATGTCGAGCGGAGTTGCCGACGGCCGGAATTCGGTGATACTCGAACAGGTCACTAACGGGATTGCCGTGAGGATGGCGGTCCTGTACTTAGTGGCGCACGCGAAAAGGAGTTAGTGATTTATGTCATGCCCGCGGAAGCGGGCATCCATAGATTCCCGCTCCCCGTTTTCACGGGGACAAGTTTCGCGGGAATGACAGGATGGCAACGATATGAAGTATCTCATAAGGAACGGAAGAGTTATAGACCCGGCGAATAAGATCGACGATATTCTTGACGTATTGATATCCGACGGCAAGATAGAAAAGACAGGCAAAGGCCTAAGCGATAAGGCGGAATTGATAGACGCCAAGGGCATGATAGTCGCCCCCGGCCTCGCCGATATGCACGCGCATTTAAGAGAGCCCGGCCGCGAGGACGAGGAGACCATTCTCACCGGCACGCTTGCCGCCATAAAAGGCGGATTCACAAGCGTAGCCTGCATGCCCAACACCGAGCCTCCATTGGATAATCCGGCCATAATAAAATCGCTCAAAGATATAATAAAGAAAGATGCCCGGGCGAATGTATTCATAATAGGCTCGATCACCGAAGGCCGCGCGGGTAAGCGCGCGACCGATTTTGATAAGATGAAGAAGGCGGGCGCCGTTGCGGTATCCGACGACGGATCGTCGGTGGATGACGAGACGGTCATGTCGGGCGCTCTCGAGCAGTCGAAGGAAGAGAACCTGCTAATAATAGCGCATTGTGAAGACCGTAAGATGTCGGGAAATGGTGTGATGAACCATGGATTTACGGCGACCAAGCTCGGATTAAAAGGGATACTCCCCGGGAGCGAATACGAGCGCGTGAAGCGGGATATTGAGCTGGCGAAGAGGGCCTCCGCGCGGATCCACATAGCGCATGTTAGCACCAAAGAGTCTGTGGATATTATACGCCGCGCTCGAGGAGAAGGCGTGAAGGTCACGGCAGAGACGGCGCCGCATTATCTCGCATTAACGGAGGAGTGCTGTGCCGCATACGACACCAATACAAAGATGAATCCGCCGCTACGGGACAAAAAAGATGTTGAGGCGATCAAAGCGGGCTTAAAAGATGGGACAATAGATGTGATAGCGACGGATCACGCGCCTCACACCGACAGTGAAAAAGACGTAGAGTTTGACTTTGCGCCGTTTGGCATAATAGGCTTAGAGACGGCCTTAAGCCTGTGCGCGATGGAACTCGTAGAGAAGAAGGTCCTATCCTGGGCAGAGCTTATAGTCAAGATGTCCGTAAACCCTTCAAATATATTAGGTATCGATAGAGGCAGCCTGAAGAAGGGTTCGGCAGCCGATATAATTATTATCGACCCCGATAAAGAGTACACATATACAAAAGATTCCGTAGTGTCGAGGTCTAAGAACTCACCTTTTATAAACTGGATACTGAAAGGCAAGGCTTCAAAGGTCTTTGTGGGCGGCAAGCTTGTTTTAAACAGCGAATAAAATATGAAGCAGTTAGAAGCAAAGATAATAGAGAATAAGAGCCTCGCGCGGGGTTTCTACAAAATGCGTTTAGGGTCGGCGTATCTGGCGAAAAACTCCAAGCCGGGACAGTTTGTAGAGATCAAATGTTCCGAGGGCGGTGAAGTCCTCTTGAGGCGGCCTTTGGGCGTGCACAGAATATTGAATGGCGGCATAGAGGTTCTGTATAAGGTCATCGGAAAAGGTACGGAGCTCTTATCGCGCAAGAGGCCGGGCGATACCGTCGATGTAATAGGGCCGCTGGGAAACGGCTTTTCCATAAAACGAAACACGAACGATAAACGGCGAACGACGGTATTAGTAGCGGGAGGAATAGGCGTGGCCCCTCTTGTCGCGTTGGCGGAGAGCTTAGTTCATAGTTCAAAGTTGATAGTTCATAGTAAAAGAAAAAAAATATACGTTCTGATTGGAGCATGCAAAAAAGGGCACGTACTTTGCGTGAATGATTTTAAAAAATTGGGGGCCGAAGTGATTGTTTATACAGAAGACGGATTCTTAGGCAAAAAAGGCCTTGTAACAGACGGACTCAATTCTTTACTATCAACTATCAACTATGAACTATCAACTATTTATGCATGCGGCCCTGCAGCGATGCTAAAGACTATCGCTAAAATAGCCGAAGCGAAGCGAGTACCATGCCAGGTTTCCATGGAAGAGCGCATGGCGTGCGGCGTCGGCGTATGCTTAGGCTGTCCGATAAAAGTTCATACAACGTCTACGCAATACGCAATACCCCGTACCACTCACTTCGTTCGGGCACGGGGCAGGCGCAATACGCAATACGCATATAAGATGGCCTGCAAAGACGGCCCTGTTTTTAACGCAAAGGAGATAGTGTGGTAAGATGCGAATTTGGGCTGTTCAATGGCAGGACCCGTAAAAATTACACGGAGAAAGCATGAGCGTGAATTTAGCTGTAACTATCGGGAAGCTGCGGTTGAAGAATCCGGTGATGGCGGCGTCCGGGACGTTCGGACTCGAATACGGAGAGCTCATCGACATAAATTCACTCGGAGCCTATATCACAAAGACGATCACGCTTAATGCGCGCATCGGGAATCCTCCTCCCAGAGTATGCGAAACCCCGTCGGGCATGCTCAATTCGATCGGCCTGGAGAACGGAGGGCTCGATGACTTTATGAAGAACAAGATCCCCGGGCTCGCGAGATTAAAGATACCGCTGATAGCGAGCATCGCGGGTGATGACGCGGCTGAATTTAAAGAATTGACGAAGTCTTTAAGTAAAATTAAAAAGATAGCGGCCCTCGAGATAAATCTTTCCTGCCCAAACGTGAAGCACGGCAAGAGGAGCTTTCTTATCGCCCAGGATGAAGGGGCGACTTATGAGATAATAGAGGCGGTGCGCAGCAGGACGGCGCTTACGGTCATCGCGAAGCTCTCGCCGAATGTTACGGACATCGAGAGAATAGCGAAGGCCGCCGAAAGAGCCGGAGCGGATGCCGTGTCACTGATAAATACGCTTGTGGGGATGGCGGTTGACATTGCGACAAGACGACCGATCCTCGGCAACGTTACGGGAGGCCTTAGCGGCCCTGCCATAAAGCCGGTAGCGCTATGCATGGTCCGAGAAGCATATAACAATACCAAAATACCGGTGGTCGGTATCGGTGGGATCATGGACTATAAGGATGCGGTAGAGTTTATGTTGTGCGGCGCCACTGCCATCCAGGTGGGGACGGCGAATTTTGTTAACCCAGCTGCCTCGGCCGAAATCATCTGCGGAATAAAGAATTATATGGCGAAAAATAGAATAAAAGAGATTAAGGAATTGATAGGAGCGCTTAAAGCATG
>JAPLMG010000196.1 GCA_026387165.1 Candidatus Omnitrophota bacterium | reverse complement strand
CCCTTATCACATGGAACAACCGGGACGACATATTCGCTCCGAGTATTATATTAAGGATGCTCGCCGCATATCTATCGGGCGATAAACGGTTCGGGGCATGGAAAGCCAGCGCCATATGCGTCTGTTCTGTATCTTTTTTTGCAACTCTCAGAAGCGGCTCGCGCTGAAGATTGACAGCCTTTATAAATGTGGGAGGTTCCGCTTTCGCAGATACAGATAAATACTTACCCGCCAGGCCCAAAAGCTCATTCTCTTTTATTTTACCCGTCCCGATAAGGAGCATGTTATTGGGATTGTAAAAGGTCTCCTTATAGGCATCGACATCTCTCTTCCTCATGGAGTTGACGCTCTCTACGGTACCGGCCAGCGGCATCCCGAGAGGCTGGCACGGCCATAGCATCTCTGTCAGTATCTCATGGACGTGCTGGGCGGGGATATCCTTGTACATATTGATCTCTTCCACTATAACGCTCTTCTCTTTCTCTATCTCTTTTTCATCGAGCTTCGGATTCAGCACCATGTCGCTAAGTATATCTACGCCGAGCTCGGCATCCTTAGCAAGCAGCTTCACAAGATAACAGGTGACCTCCTCGGACGTGAACCCGTTAAAACTGCCGCCCCTGCCCTCTATGGCCTCCTTTATCTCTTTCATGCCTCTGGTCTTAGTGCCTTTAAAGAGAAGGTGTTCCAGGAGATGGCTTATCCCGTTATTCTTCGTGTTTTCATACCTTACCCCCGCCTTTATCCATATACCGAAAGATACACTCTCCATATGGCTCATCGGCTTAGCCGCCACGGCAAGCCCATTATCCATCATCTCTGTAAGTTTACCCATTAGTATTAATCTCTCTTTCTTGAATCTAAGTAGCTTTGTAAAATTATCTGGGCAGCGAGCTTATCGGATAACTTCCTTCTTTTGGCGCGGCTCATATCGCCCTCCAGCATCGCCCTGTCAGCCTGCATGCTCGTAAGCCTCTCATCCCAGGTCTTGACCGGAACGCTTATCGTCTTCTCAAGCTCACTCGCAAATAAGACGGCTTCCTTGGTCTTCTCGCTGTATGTCCCGTTCATGTTCAGAGGAAGCCCGACGATGACTTCGCCGACACCGTTCGAATCAACTATTCCTTTTATCAGGACCAGGTCGCCCTTCAGCTCTTTTCGCTGTATAGTATCACGCCCCTGAGCCGTCATCAATAATTCATCGCTCATGGCCACACCTATGCGCTTAGTTCCAAAATCAAGGCCCAATATCCTCACCCCGCTCCTTTGGCAAATTTATTATTATGTTTGCCTATAATATTTTGCTTACCCATTACATTTGGTTTCTCCACACAATAGTGCTGTGCCAAAGGGGCGGGGCTCATCACAGTATCTTAGTCACTTTCCCGTCTCTCTCTGAAAAACGCCTGCTTTCCGCCTTCAGGACTTTCTTCAGGCTGTCAAAGCTGCCGATATCTTCCCATCTATACAAACCCTTTACGCAGTATATATCATAGGCCTTCTCCATTATCGCATAGTCCACCGATATATTGGGAAGCGTGTCGTACTTCTCTTCTATTTTGCGCATATCTTTCATGGGCCCATATATGCCTTTAGCCAATCTCCTGATTGCGCCTAAAAATGTGACCGCTTTAAATATGAATGTTCCCGTATTCCAGAGATATCTATCGTCATCGATAAATTTTTGCGCCGTTTCAATATCGGGTTTTTCAACGAATCTCTCCACCTGATATACGTCGCCTCTCCGGCCTCGGGCTTTAACCCTTATGTATCCATAGCCTGTTGCCGGGAAACTGGGCTGAAGCCCTATCGTGACCAATGCCCCGGGATTACCCTTTACAAAATCGATACCCTTCTTCAGGGTATTCAAATACATGTTTTCGTTACCTATATAGTGATCTGCCGGAAGCACCACTATCACCGCGTCAATGGACCTCTTCTTCAATTTCAGAGACGCCAGGGCTATCGCCGGCGCGGTATTTTTCGAGGCCTTTTCAAGCAGCAGATTCCCTTTCAGTATTTTAGGGAAACCCTTTTTGATCAGATGCGCCTGCCGCTTATTCGCTACAACTATGATATTTTTTATCGGTAGGATCTTCCTGATCCTCGCGACCGTCTTGGCAAATATGGTCTTCCTGTCCTTCGTGACCGAAAGGAACGGCTTGGGCATTGAAGGCTTCGACAGAGGCTGGAGGCGCTTTCCTATTCCGCCGACGAGTATGACGGCGTATACGTCGTTCGTATTGCGTATTGAGTATTGAGTATTGAGTTTAGTCACTGTGGATAGCCCCTGCTAAGTTTATTGCGAAATTAGAAACCTTCGAAATCAGCGCTTTATTATTTTTTTGATTATCGGCGATTATCTTGACAATCGCGCTGCCCACTATTACGCCATCCGCTATCCTTGCAATAGAGCGCGCCTGCCCGGGTGCGGATATACCAAAACCTACCGCGACAGGCTTTCTTGTCATGAATTTTATTGTCCGCACATTCGAAGCGACCTCCGGAGGTAATTTCTTTCTAGGGCCTGTCACGCCGGTTAAAGAGACGTAATAAATAAAGCCCGTAGAATTCTTTACGATATCTTTTATCCTTCTTTTTGTAGATGTCGGCGCGGCTAAAAATATCGTTGCCACCTTAACTCTTCTGGCGCACCGGATCAGGTCCTTAGCCTCTTCATAAGGTAAGTCCGGGATTATTACACCATCTACCCCATTATATTCACAACTCTTCACGAACTTTTCAACGCCGTACTTTAATATCGGATTGTAATAAGTCATGAACGCTATCGGGATCTGCGTAGCCTTTCTCAATGCCCCCATCATCGAAAATATTTTCTTTAGCGTGACGCCACCGGCCAATGTCCTATGCGAAGCGGCTTGGATTGTGGGCCCGTCGGCTATCGGATCGGAGAATGGCACGCCGAGTTCTATAATGTCCACGCCGGCACCTTCAAGCGACAAGACGATCTTTTTTGTAACGGATAAGTTCGGGTCACCGGCGGTGATATAGGCTATAAAAGCCTTTCTCTTTTGTTTCTTTAATGCTCTGAATTTTTCATCTATTCTATTCATTATTTTTTTATCTCCACCTGCTTCAACATTATCGGGTAGTTCAAAACAAGCTCGTTGTTCAAGAATATCTCCACCCAGTACTTGCCAGGTGTTTCAAATAACAGGTTATTGAACCGCGATATTATCGTGTGGTGCGTATCTATGTCGGACAGCCGGAACGGCTGATCGTCCGTCTGAAAAACTTTTTTCTTTGTTCTGGCATCGATCATGTGTATCTTCTGCGTAAAATCCCCCTCGCCCTTGCACCATCTGTTTGCGACGAAGAGCGTGTGATGCTTCGCCGGAAATTCCACCGCATTTATCGCCTCGAAGATCCCGATGAGCATGAACTTCCCGTTATCCTCGCGCCTCACATCATCACAAACCACCGAAAACTGCAGATTCGGCCTTATATCCATAATTATGTTGACATCCTTCCTCTGTTAAGGTATACTTCTAAGTAGACAAGTCATCCGAGACCCGTAATTAACCGAAAGGTTAAGAGCGGGTTTTGTGATTTTAGGCCTTATTTTCAAGCTCCCAAACCAGCCTAAACTTATTAATATCAAAATAGTGATTAGCCGCATCTATCAAATCTTTCGCAACATGCCAGCGCGTTGATACGATCACAACTTTTTTACCCTTACCCCTCAACAAATTTACCAAGGAAACAAAATCACTATCTCCACTCATTATAACTGCCGTATCGTATTCTTGCATCCCTGCTACAGCATCAACAACTAAATCGGTATCACAGTTACCTTTAAGTGTAATTGTACCATCTCCATTTATTATTTTTTTAATCTTTTTTACTCGTAAAATGAATCCTTTCCTACTCAGCATTTCAAAAAATGATTTTTGACCCGCCGACTCCTCAAAATATGCGCTATAATAATAAATGCCGACCAGCGTACATTTGGATTCAAAATATTTCTTCAATTTTTTAAAATTGATCTTCCATCCTGTATCTTTGTAACAATGAATAATATTAGCTGCATCAATAAAAACAGCTACCTTGCCAAACAGATGATCTTTATTATTCAATGGAGTCATTATCTATTCCTCTAACCTATCATATTCGCTGCAACAAGCGCCAGGCCCACCTCTAAAAAGCGCCTGACCCCTATTTCCCCATTGCCTTTCTTTAACCTAAGCTTCGTTATGTTTCGCACAAGTCACCAAATTTGGTGGCAGGAAAAATGTTTCCCTCACCTAAAGGTTAGGGCCGGTCTTTTGTTCAGGATAAAAGACCTATCATTTTTATTGTGCTTCACATAACTTCAGCTTAGGTTTTACAATTGCCCATAAAGTCCTTTGCCCTTACAATCAGATTATAGCTAAGCTTATAATTACTTATTAATAGATTCGCCATCAGGGGCCTTAATTGTTATGCTTCCACCATCGCCTCCCCGACCACCTCCGGTTACCGATCCTCCGTCACCGGCCTTGATTATCACATCTCCTCTATTGCCTCCAGAGCTACTGTCTGCAGCTTTTATGGGTAAATCTTTTTTTCCATGAATCTGGAGTGGTTGAATAAGTATAAGCCATGTACAAAATGCACAAACAACAAACCAAACACCCACACGTAATAACATTGGTGCGTCAGCTATTGCTTTAATTAACCATTCCATTTTATCTCCCTCCACATTATCCAGGATGCTCTAATTTCAAAATCCACCATCACTTTTTAAAATTTTCGCTCTCACCAATGGTGGAACTTTTGGTAGCCCGCCTGAAGCTTATTGTAAGCGCAGGCAGTGAACGAAAAGTGAACTGCCTGTGCTCAAGAAACTGTCTATGCAAATTTTTATGGGTGATGCTCCTTAAGGCTTTTCTTGCACGGGCGAGCATGGGTGTACGCCGATTAGGATTACGACTTAAAAAAGCTATAGCTATAAGAGTGGAACTCCGACCGGTAATCCTGGCGGACACCCCATGCGAGCCCTAAAAAGAAAAGCCGAAGGAGCAGCAGTACCCATAAAAATTAGTTAAAGAACGCCTCTGACTATATCTATATCCTTATCGCCTCTGCCGGAAAGGCAGACAACGATCTTCTTATTCTTCGGTAATCGTTTAGCAAGTCTCGACGCGTAATAGACGGCGTGTGACGATTCGAGCGCCGGGATTATGCCCTCGAGCTCAGTGAGCATTTTGAATCCTTCGAGCGCCTGCTTATCTGTAACCGCTACATATTTAGCGCGTCCCGACTCTTTAAGGAAAGAATGCTCCGGCCCTACGCCCGGATAGTCGAGCCCGGCCGAGATAGAGTGGGCTATTTCGATCTGACCGTCATCGTCCTGCAATATATAACTCTTCGATCCGTGTAACACCCCGACGGAGCCTTTACACAATGTAGCGGCATGTTTACCGGTGTCCAGCCCAAGCCCGGCCGCTTCCACTCCGGTGAACTTCACCTTGTCGTTAAGGAATGGGTAGAATATCCCCATCGCGTTCGACCCGCCGCCTACACAGGCCACGATATGATCCGGGAGCGACTTGAAGATCTTTAAACTTTGCGCCCTGGCTTCCCTGCCAATAACGGACTGGAAGTCCCTCACCATCACCGGATAAGGATGAGGCCCCGCTACGGAGCCGATACAATAGTATGTGGTCCGGACATTGGTCACCCAGCTCCTTATAGCCTCATTCATAGCGTCCTTTAAAGTTCTTGAACCGCTCGACACGGGAGTGACTTTTGCCTTTAAGAGTTTCATCTTAAAGACGTTTACGGCCTGGCGTTTTATATCCTCCTCGCCCATGAATATCTCACACTCTAAGCCGAAAAGGGCGGCGACCGTGGCCGTGGCGACGCCATGTTGCCCGGCGCCCGTCTCGGCAATGACCCGTGACTTTCCCATCTTAACCGCAAGCAGTACCTGTCCAAGCGTATTATTTATCTTGTGGGCACCCGTATGCAGGAGATCTTCCCTCTTAAGATATATCCCGGCACCGCCTGTTCTTTTTGTCAGTCTTTCGGCGAAATATAAAGGAGTGGGCCTGCCCGCATAATCCTTTAGATAGCCATCGAGCTCTTCTTTAAACGCTTCTTTAGTTCCGGCCAATTTAAATGCTATCTCGAGTTCACTCAAAGCCACCATCAGGGTTTCAGGGACGAACTTGCCCCCAAAATTTCCAAAGTAACCGCGTCTATCGGGAGATCT
>JAPLMG010000288.1 GCA_026387165.1 Candidatus Omnitrophota bacterium | reverse complement strand
CCCTGACGCGTGCCGTTCGCGGTTATAAAATGGTATAAAAATCCCGCGACGCCGTAATTATTACCCGCTGAAGCCTGATAGGACTGGTAACTTATACAATTGTCCAATATCTGGTTTACACGCGCTCTCGCCTGTGTCGGGCTTACTGTCCAGTTCGGAGTAGTCTGATAACGCTCGGCCATCACGCATAGCGCCGCGAGGCCGAAACCTGTGGCGGAGATACTTGAGAAATCTTTGTAATCGGTGTCTTTCACAAAACCGTTGGAGATGGCCTCGTTATAAAAGTACATGGCTCCCCGAGCCTCAGTCTGGTCAAGCAGCTCTTCGTCTGTAATAGGTGGAAATGCCGGTATAACTTTTATAGAGAGCGACCGCGTATCCGTCAATAATTTGGCATCGGTTACTTTTACGACGAAATTAAAAGTGCTCGCTAAAGTAGAAATACCGGAAATAGCTCCTGTTGTTCTATCAAGCGTCAGCCCATCCGGCAATTTTTGGCTCTCGATAGACCATATGTATGGTGACGTTCCGCCCACAGCATTAAGATATTCTCTATACTCCTCCTGAGCTATGCCGTCCGGCAAGCTTGCCGTTACTATCTGAGGCGCAAGGGTGTTTAGTATTATTGAATCGGAATAAACAGTTGACCAGTTGCCGGCCTTGTCCTGGAACCTGGCATAGACCGTCTTTGTGCCGTCGCCTGAGGGAAGAGCCCAGCTCTTTGTGACGGCGTAGGCTTCCGGAGCCGACCATGTTGTGCTGTCGTTCGAGAACTGCATCTGATAGACGCCGGAGAGGCCGTCGGCGGCCGAGAGGTTCAGAGTGGTATTCAAAGAGGTCGCAGTCGCCGCGCCGTTATTTATCTTGATGGCGCCTGTGGGCGATATCGTGTCTAATAGTATAGAAGTAGAGAAGACGCCTGACCAGTTGCCGGCGGTGTCTTTGTATTTTACACAGACATACTGTTTGCCGTCAACCGAGAGGAGCGTCCATGACTTGGCAGCGGTGTAGCTTTCAGGAGCCGCCCATACGATATTGTCGTTTGACAACCGCATCTGGGAGACGCCTGAGCTTGCGTCGGCGGCAGAGAGAGTCAGAGTCACGACCGGAGAATTGGTATAAGCGGCGTTGTTATTGATCTTCACCGTGCCCGTCGGAGGCGTGGTGTCGGCGGCGAACGCGCATGTTGCCGCAAATAAAAAAACCGGGATCAGGATCCCGGATATTAACTTTCGTGTGACCATATCAGACCTCCCGTTTTATATCATCTGATACTGATAGTTCTCATTTCGAATTAGGTTCATGAGTACAATTATAACATTGGAGACAGTTAATGCAATGTTTAAAATTCAGATATTTGATGTCTTAACCGATATAGTTTTGACACGATGAGAGTGTATCACTTAATTGATGTTTTATCAAGTTTAATTTGATTTTTCAGCAAATGCAAAATAACGGATCACTAATTCCCGGCTTGCTGCAGCTCCGAAATGCGGTCCTTTGCTCCCTCTACATAATTGGCTAACTGCGGCGTGGCGAATTTTATGAAATTTTTATAGGCATCTATCGCGTCTCTGTTGCGCCCTGCCTTTTCCGAGACAAGGGCTTTGTTGAAATAGGCGTTGGCGGATTGCGGATTGGCCTCTATCGCTTTGTCAAAATCATCTATGGCCTTATCATACATACCCTTCTTCACATAAAGGATGCCTCGATTTATGTAGCCGGACATGTGATCGGGATTGAGCTCGATGAATTTATTATATTCCAGCATCGCCTTGTCGTATTGCCCCTGATTATCGTAGACGAGCCCGCGGTTAAAATAGCTCTCGGCGTTTTTGGGATCGATCGACAGAGCTTTATTAAAATCCGCGATGGCCTGATCGTACTGGGTCCTGTTTGAATATACGATACCGCGGTTCAGGTAAGCCTCGGCATATTTAGGATTCACCTCTATCGCCTTCGCGTAATATTTTAGGGACTCTTCATACTGGATCCTGCTGTCGTAAACAAGAGCTATGTTAAAAAAGGCCTGCGCGAATTTTGGATCTATCGACAGGGTTTTATTAAAGTCCGCTATAGCCTCATCGAAAAGGCCCTTCCGGGCGTAAGCTATGCCGCGGTTCATGTAGGAGTCTATATCTCTACTGTTCGCGTCTATATTTTTTGTAAAATCCGATATGGCGTTGTCATAATCGCCGCGGCTTAAGTACGCGTTGGCGCGGTTAAAAAATATTTCGCTGCAGTCCGGCCTCAAGTCTATCGCTTTCGTATAGTCGTATATAGCCTGCGTATTATCGCCCTGCCTGGCATAGACTACGCCGCGGTTAAAATATGCCTCGGCATATTGATCATTCAGTTCCAAAGCTTTATTGTAATCCGAAATGGCGGTATCGTTCTGTCCCTGATTAAAATAGAGGTTTGCCCTGTTAAGATACGCCTCGGGGTATCGGGGGTTCAATTCCATCGCAATTGCGATGTCGGCCATCGACTTTTCAGGCTCCATCTTATTCGCGTATGAGATGGCCCTGGACAGAAAGCTCTCGGCATTCTTCGGATCAAGCTCTATCGATCTGTCATAGTCAGCTATAGCTTCTTCGAATTTTCCCTCACGCGCGTACGTAAGGCCCCTGTTCAGATAGGCGTCCGGACTCCTGTCGCTAAGCTCCAGGGCTTTATTGAAATCGGCCATCGCGGCCTCGCGCATTCCTTTTTCGTTATAGATCTTGCCCCGGTCTACATACAGGGAAGGGTCGTCCTCATATTCGCATACGGCCTTATTGTAGTAGTAGAGAGCCTGGTCGTATTTACCCAGCCTTGTATAGGCCAATCCAATATTCGCGTAAGCCTCGCCGTAAGACGGATCCAGCTCGAGCGCTCTTGTATAGTCGAGTATGGCCCTTTCAAATTCTCCCTTTTTGTAATAGACTACGCCCCTGTTTATAAAGGCTTCGGCATATCGCGGTTTCAGGTCTATCGCTCTGTTGTAATCGGATACGGCCTTATCGTCCATTCCCCTGCTTTCATAAATATTTCCGCGGTTAAAGTATGGCTCGGCGTTAGAAGGATCCGATTCTATCGCGCTATTGAAGGAGTTAAGAGCCTTGTCCAAATCGGTCCGGTCTTCAGCATAAGCCGGTCCGCAGAGCGGAAATAAGGCCAAAAGGGATATTGCGAGCATCTTCTTCAACATGGACAA
>JAPLMG010000181.1 GCA_026387165.1 Candidatus Omnitrophota bacterium | reverse complement strand
ACGAAATCGGGCTCACCGATACCGAGCGATATGACATCCTTCATGCCCAGCACAAGATCGAAGAAGACCCTTATGCCTGAGGGCGGTATGTTTTCGACTGTTTTGGATAGTTTCATAAATTTCTCATGAGAATTTTATTTGCAGCGTTTATTGCGTTTGTTGAGTTTATAGCATTAACGCAACAAACCCAACAAACGCTAAAAACACAACAAACTCTAAAGCGATATCGCTTCCCGTTTATCGCGTTTTGCCTGCCTTAATATATCCCCGTCCTCTTTATATTTCTTCAGGATAAAGTGTGTGACGGTGCCGCGAACATTCTCCATAGGAGCTAATTTAGATGAGACGAAATTTGATACGGTGTGTATGTTCTTGCCTTCAATGACGACCAGAAGATCGTATGTGCCGCTCATCAGGTAACAGGCGCTCACCTCAGGGAATTGATAGATGCGTTCGGCCAGATAGTTGAAGCCGACGTCCTTCTTCGGAGTTATCTTCACCTCTATAAGGGCGCGCACATCGGATCCTTCGTCCTTGACGAGCTCATTATTTATTACCGTCTTATATTTCAGGATAACTCCGTCTTTTTCGAACTTATGAATAGCCTTTTTTACGGCCTGCGCCGAACTTCCTGTCATCCTGGCTATCTCTTCCGGCGTCGTCCTCGCATCCTTTTCAAGTATCTCGAGAATCTCGTCCATTGCGTCCTCCTCGCTATAGCTACGTTTAGTTTATTGTGTTTATTGCGTTTTTAGTGTTTATTGCGTTCAATGTAATAACTCTATAAACACAACAAACCCAATAAACGCTACGAACTCAAAAGGGGCCAACCCTTGTTGCGAGAGGTCAGCCCCTTATTTCAGACTATCAACTCTGAACTATTTAGCGGATGCCTCCTCCTCGACGCCGCCGGCCGTAGTTGTCCCGCCGCCCGAAGCGTATTTACTCAATGCCTCCCGGGTCTTCTTTCCTACTACGCCGTCGGCCGTAAGGCCGTTAGCGCCCTGAAATTTCTTTATCGCGGATATTGTCTTTCGCCCCTTTATGCCGTCCACCTCGCCTTTATAGAATCCGGCGTTCTTCAAGCATGTCTGGATCTCATTTATGCGATCTTTGTCCTTCCGGCTTCTTTTGTCTTTGGTACCGACGTTCGTCTTCCCTGAAGAAGAGCGCGCCGCTCTCTCGGACTTCAGCCCTTCCAACCTCTCTGCCTGTTCCATGGCAAGGCGCTCGACTTCAGACTGTTTAGTCTCCACGCCTTCGACCCTGGTCTCAAGAGTATCGACCTTGGTATTAATGCCTCTTACATCTTCGGAAAGTTTCTTCTGGGCGGAACTGCAGCCGGACATGGTAAATATTGATAATACTATTAACGCTAAAACCGCAAAACCTAATCTCTTCATCAGCATTCCTCCTCCTTCTCTTGTTCAGAGAATTATATGTTAATACAGCGGAAAAATCAAGATAATTGTTTTTCTGATAATTGTTTTTCCAGATCCTTATATTGCTGCCAGATCTCCTCAGGCATCTTATCCGCGAATTGTCTTAAGAATGTCTTCACTTCCCCAAGCTCATGCTTCCAGCCTTCCGGATTGACCTCAAAGAGTTTACACATAGTTTCTTTGCCGATATTTAACCCGGTTAAATTCAACTCCTCTAAATTGGGAACGATGCCTATCGGTGTCCGGCGTCCCTTGGCGCTGCCTTTTACCATTTTGATTATCCATTCGAGAACGCGTATGTTATCTCCGAATCCCGGCCACATGAAGTTACCGCTATCATCCTGCCTGAACCAGTTTACGGAGAATATCTTGGGCGGTTTTGTCATGCGCTTACCGATCTTCAGCCAGTGTCCGAAGTAATCGCCCATGCTGTATCCGCAGAAGGGGAGCATCGCCATAGGGTCACGCCTTAAGACCCCGACCCGGTGAGCCGCCGCGGCGGTAGTCTCGGAGCCCATTCTTGCGGCGGCGAATACGCCGTTTGGCCAATCGAAACTTTCGCATACCAGCGGTATCAGCTTAGTTCTTTTTCCTCCGAATATCATCGCGGAGATTGGCACGCCTTTGGGATTGTCGGCCTCTTCGGAAAGCGTCGGCGTGTTATATATAGATACCGTGAATCTTGAATTGGGGTGAGCAGCCTTTGTGTCGGAAGCGCGGTCCCATGGTTTGCCCTGCCAGTCTATAAGATTTTTTGGCCGAGCTCCGTCAGAGCCTTCCCACCACGGCTCGTTCGTATCACCATTCAGGGCGGTGTTCGTAAATATAGTGGGGCAGAATCCGTCTTTCTTTAACGTCCTCATCATGTTGGGGTTCGTCTTCATCGAAGTCCCCGGCGCTACGCCAAAAAAACCGGCCTCAGGGTTTATCGCCCAGAGCCGTCCGTCGGGGCCTACGTTCAGCCATGCTATGTCATCGCCGAGCGTCCAGATCTTGTAGCCGGGCAGAGCGGACTCCATCATCGCGAGGTTTGTCTTCCCGCAAGCGGAAGGCATTGCCGCGGTGACATACGTGACCTCGCCGTCAGGGCTCTGGATCCCCAGTATCACCATGTGTTCGGCAAGCCATCCTTCCTGAAGGCCGAGCCACGAGGCCATGCGCAAAGATATGCATTTCTTGCCCAAAAGAGCGTTGCCGCCGTAGCCGGATCCTACGCTCCATACGAAATTCTCAAGAGGGAAGTGCATTATAAAACGCTTCTCCGGATCGAGGTCGCCTATGGAATGCAATCCTCTTACGAAATCATCGCTATTTCCTATTCTTTTTATGATAGTCTTGCTCATCCTCGTCATTATCCGCATGCTGACGGCAACATAAGATGTGTCGGTCAGCTGGATACAGGCTTTCGCATACGGAGAGTCGGGGTGGCCCATCATATAGGGGAGGACATACATGGTCCTGCCGGTCATGCAGCCATCGGATAGTTTACGCATCATGGCCTTTGCTTCTTCGGGTGCCATCCAGTTGTTATTCGGCCCTGCGGTAAGCCTGTCCGGGTAGCATACGTAAGTAAGGTGCTCGGTGCGGGCGACATCCGTAGGGTGGCTTCTGTGAAGATAGGCATTGGGCCATGCCTTCTGGTTCAGCTCCTGAAAAACAGGCTGGCCGTTAATGCGTTCTTCGCGGATGCCGATCTCTATTAACTTACGGGCCTCATCAAGAGAGCCATTGCACCAATATATCTTGTCGGGCTTCGTAAGCTTTGCTTGCTCATCAACCCATCTTTCAAGCGGTGTAGCCATAAAGCGCTATTTAACCTTTCAGTGTCTTTAAATTTCTGCTGACGGACATGATCTTTAATTCGCCCCTTGGCTTATCAAGGTCTTTAGGCAGTATCATCTCGTTGTTGACAAGGCTCGCGCCTATGACGCCCTGGAAAGACTGGCGCAGCATCCATCCCGCGGCGCCGGTATATCCGTGCCATATCATTCTCCCCGGATCAAATGCGGTCAGCATATCTGCCGCCTGTTTATTGGGCTGGCCGCCGTATATCTCGATCTCGGCCCCTTTCACATGAGGAATGGCCGATATCTTGAGCCACAGCCTGTAGGCCGTCCGGCGGTATTCGTTCGCTTTTTCGGCGTTGCCATTTTTCTCGAATTTTTCGGCTAATATCCTGGCCGCTCCTACCAGCCATTGGACGCCGTGGCAGTACATGCCGTTTTCGCGCACGCCTTCGGGATACTTGCTGGATCTGCCGAGATACGGTTTTGTCTCTTCGCGCAACGCCGGCCATCCGAGCAATATAGCGCTATCTTTCTCAAGGACTTTTATAGCGGTATTGAATACCGTAAGGCCGCGCTCAAAGTTGATATCGGCCATGACCGCCCACGCGGCCGTCAGAGCGTCTATCTCCCATACGCCTGAGCCCTTCACTCCTATCTCCGTGCCGTCGTCGTGAAAGGCTCTTAAGTAACGGTCCTCTCTCCACGTTGATTCAATCGATTTTTTGAGAGCTTCCGTCTTCTTTATGTAATATTCCGCGCGCTTTTTGCCTTCCTTCTTCTCTATGACGCCGAGCATATCTTTCATTATATAATAGAGGAAGAAGCCGAGCCAAACGCTCTCGCCCTTGCCTTCGCTTCCGATCTCATCTAATCCGTCATTCCAGTCGCCCACGCCCATTAAAGGAAGCCCGTGGACGCCAGAGCGTTTCTTCATGACCAGATCTATCGATCTCATACAGTGTTTATATACCGTATCGGCGCGGGTAGATCTCTGATATATGTGGCCCCAACCCTGTTTATTTTTAGGCAGGGCAGAGAACGGAAATTCGCTCTTTACATACGAAGTCATTTCGTCAAGTATCGAATCGTCCCCGGTAGTTCTTATATATTCACCTGCGGCCCATGCTATCCAGAGAGGATTGTCGGAGGCGTGTGAACGGCATGAGAAAGCCGTCCTGCCGTCGGTCAATGTGAAGAACCAGTGGAATACATCGCCTTCGATAAACTGCTGTGACGCATGCAGTATTATCTGCTTACGGGCAAGCGCCGGATCTATCCAGATGAGATTTATCGTATCCTGGAGCTGATCGCGGAATCCGTACGCGCCGCTCGTCTGGTAGAACCCACGTCTGGCCCATATACGCTCCGCCAGGGCCTGGTATTTCAGCCAATTGCTGAGCCGGTCGAATTCGGGCTGATTACTTTTGATGGATGTGGTACCCATGAGGTTAAGCCACCACTTCTTTGTCTCGTCAAGGCTCTTGCGTACTGTGGCGATATCCTTATATTTTTCTACAAGCTGCACGGCCTCTTTACGCGTATCCGCCTGTCCCAGAACTACTGCGACCGTAGCCTCTCCGTGAGCCGGGATATCAAGCGTTCCTATGAAAGCTGCCACTTGCCTGTAATCGGTGAATTGTCTTTTATCGGGCTTTGCATTCTCCACCATAAAAGGATGCTTCAAAGCGCACTTGTCTCCGAAGAACCGACCGCGCTTCGTTTCAAATTGTTCGGCCGGTATGGACATGGAAGCGAAGGCAATCCCCGATCGGAATATATTGCGCGGATTCTCAAAGTATAACGCCCTTCTCTTCTTGTCGTAGCGCGTCACCAGATTTCCCGATTTTTCGGGCTGGAATCCAAGCACCATCTGGAAGTACGGCGATATCCGCATCTTTAAAGGGCGGTCCGAATCATTCTTTACGGTTAAAAGGTATACGCCCGTAGGATCGTCCTTAGGCACGAATACGGTAAGTTCGGTGGAGACGCTTCCTTTTGTCATGCGGAATATGGCCGTTCCGTCCACTCCGAACTCGGACTTGTGTTTCGCGGATCTATCGTTCAGCGGATGATATGTCGGAGAGTACCACTCCTTGTTGCCGGCGTCATAAAGATAGATAGCTTCCGTCGGGATCTCTTTTGTGACGGTATCCGGCCAGTCGGGAGTGAGGCGGTTTTGCTGCGAATTGCCGTTGCAGGATGTATGCAGTCCGCGGTTAGTGACCATGACGGAATGTATCGCATTCGATACCGCGTGATCATACGGGCGCGGGGTGAATGGCGTGTGGACGACGAGTGAGTTGCCGTCATCTTTAAATGTCGAGTAAGGATGGGGAGTCCCCGGCAATATTTCGCCGTGTCCTATCAAAGGAGATCGCTTCAAAGTATCCGCGGCCTTTTTTACGGCATGAGGCTTCAGATAACCATTTATCATCTCAATGGCGGCCTTCCTATTCTTGGCATAGCCTATCATGAGGTTGATTTTTTTCGCGGATTTGGCACCCACCTGCAGATCCAATATAAGGCTGCCGATCGGATCAAATGTCGGGCAGGC
>JAPLMG010000061.1 GCA_026387165.1 Candidatus Omnitrophota bacterium | reverse complement strand
AATGAGAATCTGCCCAATTTCTCGCGGCCAATCACACTATCAAGAAAAAAGCTGTAGGGAGAACTTTGAAGCTCTTTGAATAACAGATGCGGCGGGATATTGCTCTCTATCTCTTCTATCATAAAATGGGTGTCCCTAATAGTGACTGTCACCTTTGGCCCTTTGGCCTGACCTTTGGCCTGGCCTTTGGCCCTTTGGCCTTTGGTGACTATCACTATTTTTATTTCAGGCAAGGGCTTCTACAAATATATCGGTTAACTTATCAACGCTATCCAAAACTGCCGGGCTCAAGCTCTCCCCGAACGCTATACTCTTGGGCTGTACCGCTACCGCGAATATATTTAAGCCGTCTTTGCCGGTCATGAGCAGATCCGTAAATAACCTTATGGAAGCGTTGTGCGTTGAAAGGTTGGCACCCGAGAGCTCGCTTAAGGAAAGGGCCTTCATACTCCCCGCCTCCGTTTTAAGATCGGCAGCGTCGACGAGTATCACGGTATCGCATGAGGTGGCTAGAATGGGAAATATATAATTTTCCGGGACGGTGCCGCAGTCAAATAGATTGGCTTTCGTCTTCTTCTTTTTGAGGCTCTCTATGAGCTTCGGGCCGAATCCGTCGTCGCCGCGCATGATATTGCCTATGCCTATTATGGTAACGACGCCCTTAAGCCTCTCTCTTATATCAGAACTTCTCAATTGTGGCGCTTCTCCTGCATTTGGAACAGAGCACCTTTATCCTGTCCGATCTTTGGAGGATCCCCTCTTTCAGGTTCTGCAAAACATCATCCGAGAAGCCCATATTTCTTAAGGACGCTACAAAGAGCGTGGGGTTCGAGAACGCCAGCGGGCCCAATTTCTTTGCAAGCCAGTCAAGATGCGCCCTGGTGGTGATAACAGCGCCGCAGGCCTCGCACAGGGCAAGATCCTTCTCATCCGTAGTTGAGACCATATCTCTTCTGTCAAAAGAGGCGAGATCGAACTCGGTGGTATGTTTAATGCCGGGCGGGTTATCGTCCCTGGTGGTGCAGGCGGCACTGCACTGGCCGCAATAGTGGCACTCGTCCAGATGCAGTATCATCTTGCGCGTCGCCCTACCTTCCGTGATCACATCCCTTGCTTCTATGACCCTGCCTATGCAGACTTCGGCGCATGCTTTACAGCCTATGCAGCCAACGTCGGAGTATTCCGGCTTGCCCCTGAACCTCTTCGCCGGCTCGAAAGGCTTACGCGGAAAATTTGACGTGTACGGCCTGCCGAGCAGCGCCTTTACCGCCTCTATCAACTCTCGAATCTTAGGATATCGCATATTACTTTCGTTCTAACCAGGTTAGATCTCATAAGATCTCATAGTAAGCTACTATGTCTTGGTTAGAATAAAATAAATGGCCTCTTTCGCCCCCTCACCCTATCCCTCTCCCCATAGGGGAGAGGGAACTACTACTTTGAAATTCCATACCATAAACTAAAAGAGCTTCACTATGCTCGACGAATGCCTCGCAAGGTTTCCGGTAAAATCGAGCATATCAAAATACATGTTCGCCGCCATAGGAGTGCAGAGCCCCTGGATCAATCTTTCAAAATGCTCTTTTCTATACCGCTCCACGAGGCCCTTTACATGAAAACCGTTATCTATTACCCTCTCTTTTAACTCAGGGTTTTTCTTATTTAAAAATTCGCGCATCATCTCGACCGACTTTTTCATAGCGGAGAATGTTTCATTAAACTGCCTGACCCCAAGGTCGCTGAAGAGGAGGTTCTCGATAACTTTTATCTCGATCCTCTCGATGATATTGGCCGCCTCGTCGCCCATACTTTCAAGCGTCTCGACCATCTGCTCCATGATCATCAGCTCCTGCTTACTCTCCGCGCTTTTCATGATCTTCGAAAGTTCGATAATATTTTTAGTCAGGATCTTTTCCGCCTCATTTATGAGATTTTCTTCTTTGATCGCGTCAGATAATGGCTCGAGCTTGTTTTCCATGAATCCTTTTTCTATCAGGTTAAGTATTTGCCATATCCTGTCTGCCATATCAACGATCTTTATCTTTATTTCTTTAATTTCCATAAGTCTTCTCCGTATCTATCCACCACGCTCTCTTTACAGAGCTTTATGCCCGAGGCATACGCGCCTTTGGAAAGGGCATGCGCCGCGGTCGGCGATGTAATAAGAAGAAACAGGCCGCAAAGAATTGCTTTTATTCCTACTGCGGTGAATCCGTATATGGCAAAGACGCCAAGCATGATACTAAAAGTTCCCAGGGTCACGCATTTGGTCGCGGCCTGTAAACGATTATATACATCCGGCATCCTTATGAGGCCGATACAGCCGAATAAGTCAAACATTAGCCCTGTGGCTATGAGCACTGTGCCGATCATATTATTCATCTAAATCCTTTCCTTCAAGATATTTTGAGAGCGCGAGCGTTGATATAAAACTCTGAAGCGCCCACGCTATGCCTATATCAATATACCAGAGCCTGCCCGTTGGTATGCCTATTATCGCGCAAAATCCCACTATCAGTATGCCCATTATATCTATCGCCACTATCCTGTCCGGAGCAGTCGGGCCGCGCATCACCCTGAAAAGACAGAATACCGCGCCCATAAGCAGGATAAAGAAAGAGTGCGCGAAAAAAGATACGTGCGGCAGATTGGGATAAAATAATATCGGTATATTAAGCGTAAATATGGCTATAATGAGTCCTGTGATAATTGCGCCCCCGGTCAGCCATTGTAACCTTCTTCTTGTCATTCGAAGATCCCTTTTAATATGCGCTCGAATTTAGCCGATATGATCGCGGTGGCGCCTTCAACGCTGTCATCAAGCACATTTATCCAATGAATATATAAAACGCCTTCTTCTTTGTTTATGTCCATGCACATGGTTCCGGGTGTAAGCGTTATAGAATTTGCCAGAAAGGTGAGCGCTATATCGCTCTTAAGATTTGTCTTTATCTTTACTATGCCCGGCCTGATCGGAAGATCGGGATGAAGGACACGGTATGCGACATCTATATTCGCCTTCAGGCATTCCCACAAAAACACCGGAATGTAACACAGCGCCCACAAATACCGCCTCGGATTGAAGAGTGCCTTGATCCTGCCCGGAAAGAGGTCTCCTGTTAAAAACGCTACAAAGGCCGAAACGAATACGCCTATGAGTAAACTTTGCCAGTCCGGCACCCAGTTAAGCAACGCCCAGACAATATTTGCGACTATAAATAAGATTATGCGCGATCTCATCTTATGGCACCTAATACTACATCCGCGTATCGGATTCCGTTCATTAATACATCGACCGCCGGGGCTAGGAAATTTTTCAACAACACAGGCATGAGCATAACCCCTCCTATCATACATATAAGGGCCAATCCCAGCATAGAAACGCGCATGAAAAATGGGACCTCTTTTATCTCTTTATATGCGTTATTAAGCGGGCCGAAAAATGCGTATTTTTGAACCTTCATAAAAGATGCGAGCGTGAGTATGCTTGCAAATACCGCGCATACGGCAAACCAGTAATGTCCGGCCTGAACCGCCGCGAATATAATTATGAGTTTGCTCCAAAAACCGTTGAATGGCGGCACTCCTGCTATGGACATGGACGCCGCTAAAGAAGTCCCTGCCGTTACAGGCATCTTTTCTCTTAAGCCCCCCATATTTTTAAGGTCCCTGGTGCCGGTCGCAAATTCAATTGCGCCGGAATTCAAAAATAAGAGGGATTTAAATACGGAATGGTTGAAAAGATGAAAGAGGCCTCCCAATAGGCCCAGCGGTGTAGCGAGGCCCAGGCCCAAAATAATATAACCTATCTGGCTTATCGAATGATATGCCAGTAAACGTTTTAAATCCCATTGGCCTATGGCCAGTAGCACCCCCACGACCATCGAGATTGCGCCCGCAAACATTAATATGTTAAGAACGGCGCTGCTTATTCCGAATACATTGTAAAATATTCTAATCAATGTATATACGCCCAGCGCCTTTATCAATACGCCTGAGAGCATGGCGGAGATCGGCGCCGGCGCGGATGGATGCGCGTCAGGAAGCCATGAATGGAAAGGGACGATCGCCGCTTTTAATCCGAAGCCCATCAGAAATAAGACGCCCACAAAAGGTATTATTCTGCCCGGCCCTATTTTTGATATGGTCAACGCCATATCCGCCATGTTTAAGGTAGAGGTATATCCGTACAAGAGCGCTATTCCTAAAAGGATAAATAAAGACCCTACGCTTGACATGATCAGGTATTTGAAGGACGCCTCCAGTTCCCCGGCTTCTGTGCCGAAAGCAACAAGGGCATAGCTCGCGACAGAGGCGATCTCAAGGAATACAAAGAGATTGAATATATCGCCCGTTATTATCACGCCTTCCATACCGGCGACCATCAATAAAAACAAGGTATAAAACATCCATTTGTCGGTATATTTTTCCATGTAATTAACCGAATAGAGCATTATGAAGAAACTTATGATATTTGTGATGAGAAGCATGAATAGCGTCATGCCGTCCAGGACGAGCGTTATCCCGATCGGCGGAAGCCACATTCCAAGTTTATAGACAAGCGGGCCTGATGTTTTGACGACAAATATCGATACGGCCGATAGAATCAATAATAAAGCGCTTATCAGGTTAGCGAATATGTCGCAAAATAGCTTGGAGCGCTTTCCCAAAAAAGATATCAGGAAAGCTCCCCCCAGCGGAAGGATCACAAATAAGGGTATCAGGTTTGAAGGATCTTTAAAGATCATGTTCATCCTTTTAGCTTGTTGATCTGCGTGATATCGAAAGTTCCGTACTTTTCATAAATCCTGATCGCGATCCCGACTACAAGCGCGGTAACAGCCAGCCCTATCACTATAGACGTAAGGACCAGCGCCTGAGGCAAAGGGTCCACCATATTCACTATCTCCTGATCAGGAGCATGGATAGGCACCCGGCCCCCAAAACGGTACCCCAATAGAACAAAAAATAGGTTCACCGCATACTCAGATATTATAAGGCCTATTATCATCTTGATTATGTTCCTTTTTCTTATTACGCAATACAGGCCTACCAGAAACAAAAGAATGCACAATACATATATTCCCATAATAATAGCCTCTTCAATCTTTCTTTGATGTGATAACAAAAAGACTAGTGCCAAAAACATCACGCACAATCCCGCACCCACCATAAGCGACGATGCAAGGTCGCTCAAGGGGATATGTCCGCCGCCGAACAGCCTAAAATGCTCCCTCGTGACGGTGGGCCGCTGCCTCTGGATACACTGCATGGCGCCGAGCAGTAAAAAGATAAGGCCGCCGGCGCTGCTTATGATGATTCCTCTGGTGAGATTTAATTTTGATAAGACCTTTGCCTTGCCGAAGGCAAGCATCAGATGAACAAATGAAAGGGCCACGATAACGCCCCCCGCAAAACCGCCGCCCGGAGAAATGTGGCCGTGTATGACTATGTATATACCATATAGAAGTATAAGCCCCACCGTTACCCGCGTGACGGTCTTGACGATCAGGCTCATGCCCGGAGAATTTTCCTGACGGCTATTTATCATGGCGCTCTTTTTTGTTTCCTGCGGCCTACGCTTCTCATAACAGCCAATATGCCTATTACAGCGGTAAAAAGTATGGTTGCTTCGCCAAGCGTATCATATGCCCTGAAGTCCAGTATAATAGCGGATACGATATTTGCCGCCCCGGTTTTGATCAGGCCGCTTTCAATATATGTCTTCGCGATCTTCATTATAGGATAACCGAACTTTGGTAAATTTTTCATGGCAGCATAGCTGATACTCAAAAATATGCACATGAATATAACCATGACTGCCGTATTAAAAAACCATCGGCCCGTCGTAGAAAACGGGAGGTCTTTTTTGATAGTTGCGCGGATCAATATAATGAGACAAAGGATCTCAACGACCAGCTGGGTTATGGCAAGATCCGGCGCTTTCAAAACTAAAAATGTCAGGCTCAAGGCAAGCCCTGTCGCGCCCACCGCTATTACCGATGAAAGCAGGTCCTTTACTACCACTGCCGTAACGGCTCCAATGATCATGAATACCATAAGAATATATAATTCAAACATCTATTTATCACCTCATCATAAAAAACAGTACCAGCATCCCTATAAGGCACCATGTCATATATGTCGGCAGGATGCCGTTATGCAGCCACCTAAGTATATCGGTAAAGTAGAATACCCCCTTAGAGCCTTCTTCATATATATCAAAGACCTTCTTTCCGGCAAGGGAATAGATCCTGCGCAGTAAAGGCATATTCTTTATAGTATCGTAAAACGAAGAGGCGGCTATGCCGGGAACGCCTTCAAATTTCTCGCCGCCGACAAATAATCCGGTGCGCCGCGCCGAACTTGAGCGGCCTATGATAAATAATAAGAGCCCAGAGAAGAGCCCTACGGCCAGCAACGCTGCCGCAAGCGATGAATCCCACATACCTATATATGAAAGCCCTGCGCCGTTTTTCAGGCACGGCGCTATGAGGAATCTTATCGGTATTTGATAGGCCCATATTCCAAAAATTATGCATAGAAGCGCTAGCGTTACTTGAGGAAGCCACATGGAGATAGAAACCTCTTTTAAATCTTTCGGGTATGCTCCATCGGCTTTATTCCGATTAGAGAAAAAGACCGCATATAAAAGTTTCATGAAACTTGCCAGGGTAAGGGCGCTGCCGAACATGGCAACCAGGATCCATACGATCCAGGACCGATCGCCCGCCTTACCCATCTCTGCCAGGCCCTGATATATCATCCATTTAGAGAAGAACCCGTTGAACGGCGGTATGCCGGAAATAGAGAGCGCGGCCACCAAAGATGTCGCTAATGTTATGGGCATAAGACGCGCCAGGCCGCCCAATTCATCCAGCTCGGCTGTCTTAGCCTCTTTTTCAACAGACCCGGCGGACAAGAAGAGGCAGGATTTATATATGGCGTTATTCACCATGTGGAAAAGTCCGCCTGCTATGCCTATCAGATTGCCGGTTCCTATGCCCAGCACCATATATCCAACCTGGCTCACAGCGTGATACGCGAGAAGCTTTTTTAAATTATGCTGAACAAGCGCCATCATGACAGCGGCTATGATCGTTATCGATCCGATGATTAAAAGCATGACGCTGACCCATGAGCGTGGAGTGATGATGAACATATTAAGAGATATGCGGGCGAGAAGATATATTCCGAGCAGTTTATCCAAAGATGCCGGAAGAAGCGCCATTACAGGCGCGGGCGCCGGTTTGCTGCACTCAGGAATCCAGACATGAAACGGCATTGCTCCGGCTTTGGCAAGCGCACCTATGGCAAGACATAAAAATGCCGCG
>JAPLMG010000085.1 GCA_026387165.1 Candidatus Omnitrophota bacterium | reverse complement strand
GATACGGTGGAGGGCGATTTTATGGTGCCCCTGCCGCCGCAATATGGGCACCTCTGATAGCTCTTCGACTCGATGCTGCGCCGCGCCCTCTGGCGCGTCATCTCCACAAGGCCTATGCTTGATATATTCAGTATCTTCGTCTTGGCTTTATCGCTCTCAAGCGCTCTTTCAAGAGTCTTGACTATTGTCTTTCTGTGGCCGCCAAACTCCATATCTATGAAATCTATGATTATGATGCCGCCTATGTCGCGAAGCCTGAGCTGGCGCGGAACTTCTTCGGCGGCCTCTAAGTTCGTCCGAAAGGCAGTCTCCTCCAGGTTCTTGTGCCCGACCGACTTGCCGGAGTTCACATCGATGGCCACTAAGCTCTCGGTCTCATCAAAGACCAGATATCCGCCGGATTTAAGCTGGATTATCCTGTTGTATATCTTATCTATCTGCCTCTCCACATCATATTTTTCGAATATGGGCACTCTGTCGGTGTAAAGCTTCAGCCTGCTCCTGAACTGCGGCGAGGTCATCTTCAGGAATTTCGATATCCTCCTATAATCGTTCTTCGAATCGACCTCGAGCCTTACGGTGGCTTCGGTGAAATTATCGCGCGCGGTCCTCAGGATGAGGTCGTATTCCTGATGGATCAGCTGAGGCGGCTTCGCCTTTTTGGCTTTATACTTTATGTGCTGCCATAATCTGATCAGATAGCGCGTCTCGCGGAAAAAATCTCTCTGGCTCGCTCCGATAGCGGCCGTCCTCACTATAAACCCTATATCTTTAGGGAGCTTGAGCTCCTCTATGATCTTGCGGATCCTGTCGCGTTCCTTATGGTCCTCTATCCTCTTCGACAGCCCTATGCGGTTATCGAACGGCATCAGGACGAGAAATCTGCCCGGGATAGATATGTGGGCCGTAAGCCTGGCGCCCTTGGTGCTGATCGGTTCTTTTACTACCTGCACCAGAACCTCATCTCCCTTTTTTAGCATCGCGGCTATAGACTGCTTCTTCTGAGGCTCTTTATTCTCCTGGCGCTCTCCGCCTTCTTCGCCCAACAGACGGTCAAAGTCCGAAGCATCTCGCTCGACATCCGTAACATAGAGAAATCCGTTCTTCTCGAGGCCTATATTGACAAAAGCCGCCTCTATCCCCGGCAGCACCGATTCTACCTTGCCCTTATAGACATTTCCTACGAGGTTTACGGTATCCGCCCTTTCTATGTAGAACTCTTCTATCTTTTTGTTGTCTAAAACCGTGACGCGTTTTTCGTGCTGCTCTACATTAATATATATCTCTCTTGACATGGCTTATCCTATCACTTGCGCCTTAACGATCCTCACGCCTTCCGGCAAATTTTTATTCAACAATTCCGTGAATAGAGCAGGTTCGATCTTCTTCGACATATGAACGGTCAATGCCTCATCGAGGCTCTCCACGCCTAACTTCAACGCTCTATTGATGCTTATCTTTAAGTGCGGGCTGAAACCCCGGGTTATCGTAACGGGCAGGTCCGCTCTGCGCAGAGCTCTCTGAAACAGCCTCATGAGGTCGAGATGAGATATGAATCTCATATCGCCTGTCTTGGAAAAAATGATTTTTAATTTATAAGCCGCGTTTTGTGTATCAATACTCTCTCTTCAATCGTTTCTTGTTTTTCTTGTCGCCAAGTGTATCACCACGCTGCGTATCGGTAAATTCAGGCTTATCCGTTTTGTCGGGCAATGGTACGCCCGTTATAACTCTGTCGGAAGATACTATGTTAACGGTAATGAAGAATATCAACTCCGTCTTCTTCTGAATTACACCCTTATGGGAAAATAACAGGCCTAAAAACGGAACGTCACCAAGCATATCCCCGATAATCGGAAGTTTAGTTCTGGCATCAACATTTTTTGTGGTTATCAGGCCGCCGATGAATATTGTCTGGCCGTCTTTTATCATCACCTGCGTATCTGCTGTCCTTGTAAAGAATATCGGCGCGAATATTTCGCTGCCCGGCGACACAGGCTGATAACCCAGAAACTCAGTTACTTCCGGAGCTATCTCCATCGCTATTTCACCGCCATCATTAATATGCGGTGTAACTTTCAACACAATACCGGTATCTCTTGGATCATATCCGGTTATCTCCATCTTCCCGGTTTGAGAATTTCTTTCAAATTTAGGAATATTTACCTGTTCGCCGACATTTATATTAGCCTTAACATTGTTAAGAGTAGTTATGCGCGGGTTAGAAATAGTATCTGTATCGGATCTGGACTTCAGCATTTCTAAGACTGCTTTAAATTCACTGAAATCCAGGGTACCATACTTGAAATCAGTAGCAGCCGCCATTGGGAAGGAACTGAAACGGTTCAAACCGCTTACCGCGTCATCAAACATATTATTCGGTGCGAAATCTGAAGTAACTACTTGCCGATCAGTATACGGATGAATAAATTGTGCTAATGGGTCAATGCCATCCCAATTGGGATTTGGGACCCACACAGCATTATCTATAATTTGCTCCTGCGTCACTGCGTACTTAGCTATCGGGTAGAAATTATTTTGTCTATTGTCTTCTTTTGTCCACTTCGGGAACGGGAAAGTCGTCGGCCTGCTGGCGCCTTTGGCCGATATCTTCACGTTCCAATCTATCCCCAGCTTTTCATCCTTGTTTAAAGTAGTCTCTATAATCCTGGCCTCGATAAGGACCTGCTGCGTCTTCCTGTCAAGCCGGTTTATTATCTGGCCTATCTTATAGATGTTCGTCGGGATATCGGTGACGATCACCATGTTCGTCCTCTCGTCATACATGACCTTACCCCTTTCGCCTACTATGTTCTTTATGGCGTCAACGACATCCTTGGCTTTGCCGTAATTGAGGATCATAGCCTGTGTGATGACCTCCTCCTGTTTCAATCTATCGAGCGTCACCACGCGGATTATATCGCCATCTCTTTCGTAAGCGAATCCGTAGTTCCTGACTATTACATCGAGAGCGACCTTCCACGGTTTATCGGTGAGCCTTAAGTCTATCGCGCCTTTAACGTCAGGGGCGGCCACTATATCTACGCCGGACACTTCCGATATGTAGGAGAGCACTGTTCTTATGTCGGCGCCTTTAAAATTTACCGTGATATTGCCGGGATGGAGCTCTGAGGGCTCTTCTTTAACGGGGGCTTCCGGAGCAGGAGCTTCCTGTCTTGGGGCTTCTATATCTGGAGCCTCTTCTTTAGTATAGCCTTCGGGTTCTTTGGGATCAGGGGCTTGAACCGGAGCGGATTCTTCTACAGCGGGAGGATTGACATCGACTGCATTCTTCTCATCGGCGGCTATGCCGTTTAGGGATAGAAAGGCTATCATAATGAATGACATGAATAGCCTGTTGATCGTTCTGTTACTCGCCAACTTTAATTCCTTTTTCTTCCTGCAGGCTTAATGTATGAATTTTTTCGTCGATCGAAAGCTCGACCGTATTTTTAGAGATCTTTTTTATCTGTATAACGCCGAATTTATCCTTCTCTTTCACCATCTGTCCGTTCAATATCGCGATATTCTTTCCCATAGGGCCTATCGCTATACCTTCAAGGAGAACGTCCTCTATCAAAGTTATCTCTTCAAGAGAACTCGGACGATTCCCTTTTTCCTGGCCTATCAAAGGAATGAATGGATCGCGCTTCCCGTTAGATTCATAGCAGAATCCCGCGCTGGCCCAATAACCGCATCCCACCGCTGCTATAATAGTATACACTATTTTTCTATTCATGGCACTATCTATTTTCCAGAGGCAGTATATATGTACAGACCATCAGCTCCACATCATGTTTTTTAGGGCTTGCTTTATTGGCCTTTATGGCGATATCCGCCACTTTCATAAATCTATCCGCGTTCTCCATGTCGTTCAGGAAATGCCCGAGCTCATGATAACCGGATTTTGCCGTTATCAATATGGGTATCTCCCGGTATATCAGGTTCTTCTTCACAGACTTATCATCCTTAGAATATGACATCGCCGGCACAATACCGACTATCCTTATATTGGAGTCTTTGGCCATACTCGAAAGGTTTTCCAAAAGGGCCGGTATCTCATGTTCCACCGGCAGCTTCTTCTCATATGATTCGACTTTTTCGCTATTCTTTTTCAGGTCATTCTTCAGTTTATCCATATCCGCTATTACAAGGCGCGCGGATTTCAGTTCGGACCTCATCTTACCGACATTGACGGAGAGCGTAAAGACTCTTACGGCCTGCGGAACGAAAACAAAATAAAGGTACGCCGCCGCCGCCATGAAAGATACGAGCACGATCAGCAGTAAAGTCTGCGTCTGCTTACTTTTGAAATCCATACTCTTCAAATCGAAATTTTTGAGATCTTCCAGAATATTCATCTTTTTGCCTTAAAGAAGCAGGTTATCTTAAACGTCATTATCTCCTGCTCGTCCATCTTCTCTCTCTCGATGGTGCCGAGCTCTATATCGCTGAAATCGGAATAGAAGGCCGAATCATCCTTCAGGCTCTTCATAAAGCGCCCTATTAAAGCGGTCCCTTCCTCGCTCATATTGGAAGCCGCGCCGGACAGAACGAGATACCCGGACAAGACGTTCTCCGCAAGCTTTTCATCGTAATTCAAGTCCATAAGCCATACACCGGGAATCATAGCGGCGCTTAAGGTATTGAGCTTCTTCTCCCAGCTAAAGCGCTTGACCATAAGCTCATTTATAGCGCCGACCTTTGCGTTCATCACACCCACCCGGATCTTCAGCTTTTCGGTTTCCTGCTTTTTGGGCAGTATATCTTTATACTCAAGGGCCAGGGACTTAAAAGCCGCGCCGCTCATAGAGCCTATCGCAAAGAGTATCAGCTGGATAATTAAAATTACGCCGGCCGACCGCGCCGCTATGCTGACTATCTGGAAGCTGGGCACACTCATCGCGGAAACGTCTATCTTGGGCGCGGAATGCTTCTTCTTCTTAGTCTCTTCCGGAAGTAAATTTATCTCTATCATAAATTCCCCAAGGTTATCCTCTACCACTGCTGTCTAAATTAGCACAATTTCCCCCTCACCTTAATCCTCTCCCCCTTTGGGGGAGAGGAAATTATGAGGAAATCCCCTCTCCCCTTTAGGGGAGAGGGTAAGGGTGAGGGGTATGCAAAGATCGAATCTCAAAATGCCTTTTCCGTCGAGGGTAAAACGCTGATTTGGACATGCATGATCCCCTACCGCAAAGCTAAGCCTACAGCAACCGCGAAAGAACTCCTCATCTTTTCAACAAGCGCCTTATCGAAGCTGTCGGACGACTTATTCAAAAAATCCAGAGGATCCCACAATACGGGTTTTGATTCGAATGCCTCCTGGAATAACACTTCAAGGCCGGGCATGCCGGAGGACCCTCCGCAAATAAATATTTCATCCACGCCTCTTCCGCTCTGATTTTCATAATAACTTAAGGATAGGCGCGTCTCATCCAAAAGATTATTCGTAATACCCTTTGCGCATGCTGTTATATCCTGCAGCCTATCCTTGGGAGACAGCTTTACGTCTTCCGCGGATTTTATATCGATGCTCAATGCCTTGGATATCGCCTGATTGTAATCATTCCCGCCTATAGCTATATCTCTGGCGAAACATAGCGCTCCGTCCCTGACTATGCCCACATTCGTAAAATTAGAGCCTATATTCAGAAGCGCCGCTGTCTTACCCGCGGGAGCGCGAGAAGGGCTCTTTAAAAAAGTATTGGCTATGGCAAAAGTATCGACATCCACGGCGCTTACCGAAAAACCGCTCTCTTCGGCGATCGACACCTTGTTCATTACGAAGTCTTTCTTAGCGGCAACGAGCAATATCTCAAGCTTGCTTTCCTTATCAATGGTCCTCAGGATCTGATGGTCAACTATGCAGTCATTTATCGGAAAGGGTATATACTTCTCCGCTTCAAACCTCATCGCGCCTTTCAATTCGTCGTCCCTCATTTTGGGCATAGAGACGAATCTGACTATAACGGACGGGCCCGATACCGATATGGCGGCTTCTTTCGAGGTAATCTTTATCTCATTTGACAGAGATTTTATGGCCTCTATGAGGGGCTCCTGGATAGACGAGGACGCTTTTTTCATCCCCAGGCATACGAGGCTCGAATTCTCCCCGGATGAAGCGATCTCAACTATCTTCACAGAGGAGCTGCCTATATCGAGCCCCACCCTGTTCTTCGGTTTTGACTGGGATTTTTTCGCTATATTAAAGTTCATGGTTCGACTCGTTTCACTCGCTCACCATGACCCCGAGCAAAGCTGTCTATGGCAAGTCGGCTACGCCGAGGGGTCATATTTTCCTATTACGGCAGCGTATGCTGTTCACATGATTATCATAGCACATCGTTCACTTGGTGTGAATTTATCATATTGGCCGATGAAAGTCAAGAGCATTTATGGGGTCAGGTCTCCACTCTTCACTTTTATCAGTTTATCGATTCTGTCAATTATGGAATCGAGGCTCTTACTTCTCCGTCGTTCAGACTCAACACGTTTATATGCCTGACTTACCCCTGTATCTCCTATGTTACCGCAAAAAACGGCTATCTCCTTAAGTGAAAATGGTGTATATTTTCTCATCGCAAACAAGGTAAGGCGCCTTTTTAACCGTTTATCCGGCAATGACATACCGACTATCAACTTTGATATATCTTCAAGCGTTGTTACTTTCCGCATCTTTCGAAGCTGCGGAATCTCAGAGTCATCTTCCCTTTTTTCAATAAAATTCTTCCTTACAAATGACAGAAATTCCTCTCCTCCCAGAATAAATCCGCTTCGCGTGTTCCGCTCTATGTGCTCATCTTTTTCCCCTATCCCATCCAGTATAAAATCCTTATACTGACGGCGCGCCTTCAGTCGATCGCGGTCAAAGACCGAAAGTATCGTATCTATATCAAGCCATACAGGCACAGCTGAACTAAGGACAAAATATTTATAACTACTCCACTGATACTCGATCGGATCTTTTGCCAGGCGCGCGCGGACGGGATTTAAGTGGATATACCGCGAGAGTCGGCCCAGGTATTCGTCTTTATCGACCAGTATCGCCTTGAACCTTCCCTGATACAGCGGGCCGGATCGTTTATATTTGGTGTTAAAATATACGGCATAACTGGTATTCAGATAATGCATGACCTTACTCAGATTGGCATCGGGAGTCTCGATTATAAGGTGGTAGTGATTACGCATCAGACAATACGTATGGATGATCGCATGATAGGCCTTGCGGCAAGAGTCAATGTATTCCAATAAGCGGATTCTGTCCTTATCGGAAATAAATATACCTCTACGCTCAATTCCGCGCTGGATTATATGATAGAAGGCATTTGGATATTCTATTCTTAAGGGGCGTGCCATGAGTGGATGGTAGCATGATTAGGGCTATTTGTCAAGAGTGGAGACCTGACCCCCTCGCCCCCCCTCGCCCCTACTTCTTTTTAAATATAGCTATCCCGTAATGATTCGTAGTAAACGGATATGGGCCTATTAATTTCAATAGTTCATAATTCTTCTTTATCCAGGAGTTTAAAACAATAGCGTAATCTACTCCAAAGGAACTTGCCCCATATTCAGAGGTGTCACGCGCGACAATAACGATATAATCCGCGTGCGATTCGGAAAATTGAGAAATTATCTTATCCTCACTAGTTATCCCGAAATTCTGAGGCATAATACAGCTGTATTTCAAAGGGTTCTCTCTCCCAGAAAAAAAGCTTATTGCGCCACCCTCGGGAACGACTATTACCTTGGCGTCTCTATTCGTATTTTCTCTCAAATAGACGATAGCCTCCAAGGTTTTTACGGTCAAGTCGTCGCCCCACCTTTTGATGCTGCCTTTCTCGCTATGTATAATTAAATTTCTGGAACTATAGGGCACCGTTTCGATCTTCCACCACGAAATGGCTAAAACTATAAAAAAACATGCAAGAATATAAAAGAAAAAAGGTTCAGAAAAATATTTGTAGCGCTCCTCCAGCTTTCCTCTGAATATTCCAAAGAAAATAATGTAATAACACACCAACCCCAAAGGCAGAAGATAGAATCCATAAAAATTTGGTGAGGCATTAAAAAAGATCTTTATCACCATAATCAGTGAGGTTAGGAATAAAGCAAACAAAGAAATGTTCTTCCTATAATTCGGAGAGGAGGTAGACTTCATAAAAAATATCAAGGTACCTATTAAAATGAATAAAGGGAGTGAGTTATATTGTATAAAGCTCTTCACAAATTCCTGCGCAAGCGTGAAAATAGCCGTAATAATAACTATTCCAAGGAATAAACTTATAGGATGGCTTTCTTTTCTTAAGAAAAATATAGAAATTAAATAACTTCCCACGCCTAATATGAACACTGCGGCAATATGTAAAAAAAATGACTTTAGCATAAGTGCGGCATTTTGACTAATATTATCCAGCCCCATGCCGCTGATTATGAAAAGATTGCTTTTGCTAAATAAGATAAGATCGACTATGGACTCCTTGAACCCATTAAATACCTGCAGATTAAATAAGAAAGCCGAATATCCTAAAATGCCTATAAAAAGGGGTGTAATTAAACATAGTCCCACTCTCCAACGTCTTTTGCCATTCGATCTGTATATAAATATAATACCAGCCATAATAAATCCAGCCCATGCCAATAAGGCCATTTCTATCCGGGAGAAGATAGCAAGTGAGATCGTCATCGACCAAATCCAAAGATATAAGTTTTTCTCACTAAAAATGAATTTTATAAAAAAATAAACGGCCAAAGCTATAAATAGGATAAAAAAGACAGAAGCAAAGCTGTAAGGAAGAATAAAATTAAAAATACCATTGTAACAGTAAAAACCGAAAGCAAACACAAAGAGAAAAGTAAATACAACTAAACCGGATACCAGCACATCTAGAAAAAACCTGGAGATCTTATATAAAACACATGACATCAAGATCGTTAGTGCTATACCACACCCCACCATCGTATTTAAGTGCATGCCTGCCATTTTGCAAACAAAAGTTAAAAAATAAGGCGGAAAAAATCCGTACTCGTAAAAGATATCCTTGTATAGGACCTTTCCATTAATAAGCTTTGCGATGGTAAGAGGATCGCGAAAAGTGTCTACTAATAAACCGCCCCACTTGAACCAGGTAGCAAAAAGCAGATAGAAAAACGAAGCAGATAAGGCACTAAAAACAAATATGGGCAAGAAATTTATTTTTTTAAAATTTATTTTCATCTGTTATAGCAGTGCCTTTTGCCTTAAATTGAATATTTTTTTTGCTTCTATGTATCTCTCTGCGGTACCGATATCTATAAATATTCCATCCGTCTTATAGCCGTAAAATTTCTGTTTTATAAGCGCGGGGAAAAGATCGTGTTCAAATGAAAATTTCATGCCGGATGGAATTTTTGATAGAACGTCCTTCTCAAAAATATAAATTCCGGAATTTATATAACCGTTTTCGCTGTCATCTCGTTTTTTCTCGTTAAAAGAGGCTATCAACCCTTGATCATCCAATCTTACAAAACCATAATCATCCGTATGTTTTATTTTTTTGGCTACAACCATAGAGCTTGCACTATCTTTTTTTTTATGAAAGTCGACAAACTCAAGTAGATCGGTTTCGCAGAAAGAGTCACCATTCATAACCAGGAAGGGGGAACTTTTAATAAGCGGTGCTGCCTTTTTTATGGCGCCGGCTGTGCCTAAAGGTTCTCTTTCTTCCGAAAACAAAATATCCGCTATATCTCCTTTGTCGTGAAAATATTGCTTTATAAGATCACCCATATAACCGATGCATAAAATAAAACGCCTGAAGCCAAAAGCAGCAACGTAATTTATGAGGATATCTAAGAAGGGCTTGCCATTGATGTCGGCCATACACTTTGGCCGGTCATATACCATTTTTTGTAAGCGCTTGCCCATCCCGCCACAAAGCACAACAACATCTAAATCCTTAAGCGTGCAAGCGATACTCATATAACATCTTTCGCATAGTCGTCATGACTATAGTATATGATCTGGCTGCCTAGTGTTTCGAAATTGAACGGCACAAATAAAAGTTTTTTTAGCCTCTCTCTTATCTTGGGTTGGTCTTTAGGCCTTGCAAAAATCAGCACAAATCCGCCGCTGCCCGCACCCAATAATTTACCGCCTAGGGCGCCTGCATCGAGCGCATTTTCATAAATTTCATTGATATAGTTGTTCGTAATATTAGCTGCTAAGCTTTTCTTCACCTGCCAGGCCTCATTTAAAAGCCTGCCAAAAACATCGAGGCCATCTGTCTCAGAACACAATGCGTCGATCGCCATTTCTGTAATTTTCATCATTGATGTTAACTCTTTCTCTTTCTTAGGAATATTCGCTATCTGCTCTTTGGCAATATCGGAAGCATTCCTTGGAAAACCTATAAAAAACAGCATAAGATGTTGTTGTAACTGGCTTAATTTATCTTCATTTATGATAATCGGATGAACTGCTATTGTCTGTTGTGCGCTGAAGACTATCTTATTGAATCCTCCGAATGCCGCTATTGTTTGATCCTGCGAGCCGACATTCTCTTTTATCCTCTCCTGCTCCACATGTATCGCATCAAAAGCAAGCTGCCTATTAGTGACCATCTTGCCTATCAGCGCATACAAGCAGTGAAGCAATCCTACGGAAAACGATGAGCTTGAACCGAGACCCGACATGGCCGGTAGATCGGCGTTATGCTGTATCTCCAGGCCTCGTTTGATATCCAAAAAAAGTATACATTCACGTATCGAAGGATGGCGTATCTCCTGCACTGTCTTGGTCAACTCTGTCGCGCTGTAGCGGATCCTGTAATTACATTCGAAAAATGGCGGTAGATACCTGCACATTACATAGCAGTATTTATCTATCGATGTGCTCAGCACCAATCCATCATTTTTTTTATACCATGCCGGATAATCAGTGCCTCCTCCAAAGAAAGATATTCTAAACGGCGTTCTGCTTATGATCATTATCCCCCCCCCTATTCGGAATTCAAAATTTTACAAGAAAATCGCTTCGCGATAACTTCTTGGCGATTTTCAGTGGTTGGAATTAGTTTTTGAAATTCCATACCATAAATTATTTGCCCATAAAAAATTCGTGCAGCACATGCAAAAGGGCGCAACTGCCGTTCTTTATTATAGACATCTTGCGCACACCGCCTATGCGCTTCGGCTCATCGCCGGGTATGTCGCACACTTTGAGCTTTAATCTAGCAGCCCTGATGCTGGAACCGGTCTCCCAACTGTTCATTATATTTAATTTGGACTTCAGCCATCCTTGTTTATCCTGATCGCGCAACTTCATCTTATCGATAGCATCTCTTCTGTAAGCCCTGAGACCGACCAAAACATCCGTATACTTGGCATTGAACAGCAAGTTGATCAGCGCTGTAAAAAAATGGTTGCCGAATGCCGTAAAGATGTCGTCATCGTCGCTCCTTGCGCCGCCTATATAACGGGATGCAATAACCATATCGCACCCTTCTTTGATCTTATCAACCAATCCCGGGATAAGCTCAGGAAGGCTGTTGCCGTCTGGGGTCAAAGTAATAATGATATCGCTTGTTGTGCGCATAAATGCCTCGTCGTAGGCCTTCGGCAACCCATTCTCCTTCTGGACATACACAGGATATCCATTATCTTTACAATATTCGATCGTTCCGTCTGTGGAGCCTCCGTCTATAACTACAATTTCATCATACCAATCTTTCTTTAGTCTCGGCATAAACCATTTCATTCCATCTCTCTCATTCAATGTAGGTATTATAAGTGCGACTTTATGCCTTTCCATCAGCTGCACCCCTTTCCATTCCTGAAATCAGATACGGATAAAATCCACGATATTATTAGCCTTGTACTTATCTATAAATTTCTTGGCTAAAATATAACTATTCCGGGAAGACTTCTTTGCCTTCCTGATCAACTTATTCAAGTCAGCCTCAAATGCCTCTTTTTGTTTCGCTGCAAGAGATAGAACCAGTTCTTTAATGCGCTTTATTTCGGATCCATTTTTAGAATAAAATCTATCCATTATCTCAAACACAAAATCATAATATCCATTAATGATCGCAACTATCAGCAGAGTTTCGATATCTCTTTTCGAGAAATGCATTTTCTTATTGGAATGATCGAGAGGATCCTTAAAGTATAAAGCATCCGCCCATAAAAATCGCTCTTCCGTTTCGTATTTGAACCTATCGATATTTCTTGCCGATACATAATGCGGATAGAGCCCGTATAACCTAAACCCATACCTGTTTAAAAATTCATCGGACTCAGTAAACCTATTTTTATTTTTATATACATTGAAGAATTCCAGTTCACAGGCTACCGCGACACAACGCCTGGCGATGGTTCTTTTGGCGCCTTTTAAAACATTGTTCAGGGCGCCCTGACAGTCAATTTTAATATATTCGCCCAACCTCTTGTTAGTTTCGTTCCGCTTTCCAAATACGATATTGTCGAGGCTTTCCATCCGAATAGAAACCGTCTTTTTAATATTCAGTCCCTGTATACCGTAACGCTTTATAAGCTCATCGTTAGGTTGGTAGATAGAAGAATTTACGCTATTTTTGGCTATGTAGAATGCCCTCCTTCCACTCTTCTCGCCAATAGCCACATCTAAAACAGTTACCTCATTAAAAGGATTGTCTTTCGCCAATTTCTTTTTAAGCTTCTCGCGTTCATCCAGACTCGGCTCAAAAGATGTACAGTTTGACAGCGCAGCAAATGGCGCTATCAACGAATGAACCTCTCCTGCAGCGCCTATATCGATATACTCAAGGGGAACCTTTTGAAATGACCTGCAGAGAGATGTCTTTTTGAAGTCCAAATTGTCGGAAATCACATTATATATTTGCTGAATTGACATCTAATTTATTCATCCCTTTTAGATAAAATGGGATCTCGCATCGGCCACGATATCTTGAATTTCGGATCGTTCCATTTGTACGTGAACTGCTTCTCCCTGTTGTAGTATGTAGTCTGCTTATAATGGAATATCGCATTATCGCTCAAAACGAGATGTGCATTTCCGTGTTTTGGAGGCGCCAGCACCTGGAACCTGTTCCTGTCGGACAAAAGAAACGACTGCCACTTTCCGAAGCCCCTGGAACTCGTATCGCAGTTCACTACCACAAGATAGAATTCTCCGTGAAGGCAGGATATGAGTTTCCAGGTTTCGGAATCGCCATGTATGCCCCGTAAGACGTTTTTTCTCGATACGGAGACGTCATCCTGAACAAATCTCACATTAATGCCATGCTCTGCGTATAGCTTTTCGTTATATGTCTCGATATAATATCCTCTATGATCCTCAAAAGCTTCCAGCTCTATTAACAGCACGCCGTCCAGCTCTGTTTTCGTTACTTTCATATTGCCTCTTTAAAATAATTTTTCTTCTTTGTGTATTCCGTCTGATTTTTCACAAACCACTGCCATGTAGCCTTCAATCCTTCTGACAGTGATGTCGTAGGATCGTAATCTATCATTTTCCTGGCAAGCGTTATATCCATTACTCTTTTCGGAAAGCCGGCAGATTTTGTCAGATCAAATATATAATTGAAATCTACAGAAGAACGAAGCGCTTCTACCAATTCTTTGACGGAACATCCTTTACCGCTTCCTAAATTGACATATTGTGAATGCGTTCCATGATAAAGAGCAAGTATCGCGCCCTCGGCTATGTCTTTACTGTACGCAAAATCGCGAACAGCGCTTCCGTCTCCCCACACAACCACAGGGTCGTCCCCGCGCAATATTTTAGACATTAGAGACGGGATGACCATTGCATTATCCGGGTCAAAATTATCTCCCGGGCCATAGACATTACATGGTCTCACTATGGAAAAATTATCAAGACCATATTGAATTTTGTATGCCTGTATTTGAAGTTCACCCATGCGTTTTGCCCAACCCGCGAAAAAATCCATAGGGGGGCCATTCTCATTCTGAGATTCTCTGAAAATTTCAGAACTTTCATAGGCCCCTATTGAACTGGTATACAAAACTTTTTTAACTTTATTAAGCCGGCAGGCTTCCAGTAAGTTTGTATTGAACATTAAAACAGGTACAAAGTGGCTTGCGGGTTTGGTCTTCGTAACATCGATAGAGCCTTTTACGCCTGCCAGATGGAATGCAAAATCAATATCGCGCGTTACCTGCATACATAATTCAAAGCTGGTAAGATCCCCGAAGAGATGATCGGCCTTTTCGTTTATTTTCACTTTATCAAGAGAAACGGTTTTCACATGCGCATCCGCCTTGCACAGCATATCCATTACCTGCCTGCCAATAAGGCCTGTGCCTCCCGTAACAAGTACATTTTTACCGCCGAAACTCTTTAATACACTCTCTTTTATCATATCCTTAATCCTGCGCCAAAGTTATGTTGGTCTCCAGACAATCAATGATGCTTCGTGAATAACACCTCCTATAAATGGCCGGCACGCCGTCATAATCTTCGCTCTCCCCTCTTTTTCTAATTTACCCAATGCTGACCAAAATCCCGTCAGATAATTCCTTTTTCGCGAGTACATATACGCAAGATAATCCAGTAAATTATCCTGATCATAAAACTCCAAGATAGGTTCGTAATGCAAGACTATCTGCGGCTTTGCTTTCATAATGAACGATAACAGTTTTTCATGCCGGCTTCCCAACTG
>JAPLMG010000007.1 GCA_026387165.1 Candidatus Omnitrophota bacterium | reverse complement strand
TGTTACAGGGCTTATAAAGGAGTTAATGCCCATTAAATAGAGAGGGATACTTTTATTTTTTTCAAAAGCGGTTTAAAGCCCCGCATGTCCCTCTTTTATGTCAAAGAACGGCTTTTTAAATTTAATTGTGGCACAGTCTGAATGACGAGTCTGGAAAAGGGGTCAGACCCAATCAAGGCGAAATAGACGCGTTGGGTCAGACCCCTTTTCCCGCGGTTGTGATGCATCCGTTTGCGGGCGCTAAAGCTAAAGAATGGCCTTTCGATAATTTCCAAAAACTTATCAATAGATTAAAAAATAGCGGCCGCGACGTCTTGTTGGTTGCTTCAAAAGATGATCGCGGCACATTCGAAAATGTTGTTGATCTGAGAGGCAAACTTAGTCTGCCTCAACTTGCATGCCTGATCAAAAGAACGGGATTTTTTATAGGGTTGGATTCAGGACCTGCCAATATAGCGGCTGCGTTAAATGTGCCATCGGTAATCATATGTTCAGGTACAAACATACCGCAACTATGGATACCTAATAATAGCAATGTGAAGTTTGTTTATAAAGATACGGCATGTAAACCGTGCGAGAATAAGGTTTGCCCGAAAGAGAAGCACGAATGTATGGATCAAATAACCGTAGAAGAAGTGTTTGATAAGCTTAAAGAGATTGCTTCGTCCTGTACCTGAGGAGCAAAGCGACGAATGGTACAGGGCCCGCAATGACGGAGGCGCTTTCTGTGCTAAATGTATTGACATTTAGCACAGGGTAGTGTATACTTATTTCATGGAAAACATTTACTGGGATCCGGCTAAAAATCAAAAGTTAAAAGAAGAGCGAGGCATTTCATTTGAAGAAATATTAGTTTGTATTAAAAATCAGCAGGTATTAGCTATTATTCAAAATCCCAGTAAAAAATACAAGAATCAGAGAGTCTTTGTAGTGGAGTTGAATGATTATGTTTATTATGTTCCATTTGCTAATACGGAAGACGGTCTGTTTCTTAAAACTATTATTCCTAGCCGTAAATTGACTAAGGAATATCTGAGACAAGGAGGCGATCAAGATGCGTAATTATCAACTTGATAAAGAAGAGCAAGAATTATCATCATCTATTGAAAGAGGAGATTGGAAGCCGGTTAAAAATATGTCGGCCGAGATCAAGAAATATGCCGCATATGCTAAAAAAACATTGAAAAAAGATCAGAGGATCAGCATCCGTATGTCCAAGCAGGATTTTATCGGCATTCAAAGCAAAGCCATAGATGAGGGTATTCTGTATCAAACGTTGATTGCGAGCATAGTGCATAAGTATGTGAACGGTAAATTAGTGTCGAAGGTCTAAAAACCTGAGATCCGATCAGGGAATATGCAGTATGATAAGTTTAAAGTGATTGTTTTGATAAAAAAAGGGTCAGGCCCAATCAAGGCGAAATAGAAGCGTTGGGTCAGACCCCATTTTCCGATGAGGGATAATGAAAGTATATTTTGACGCGAGGATGATTGACCATCCGGGGATAGGCAGATATATCAGGTGCCTATTGCCGCTTATGGCTGAAGATAAAACGCTTGATCTGGTCATGTTCCGGTATTGGCTAAATTTAATCTTGTGGCGACCGTTCACGATCTCATACACATCATTTACCCGGAAGGGGCGAGCGGGAGGCTGGCGCCTTTGTACATGAAGTTTATGTTGAAGAGGATATTGAAGACCGCAAGGGCTGTGATATGTGTTTCGCGAGCGACGAGGGATGAGATAGAAGAGAGATTTATTCAGAAGAAAAGGATGTCATGCCCGCGAAAGCGGGCATCCATAAGCGGCGCTTGTCTGGATTCCCGCTTACGCGGGAATGACAGTGAAATAATTTGGCCAGCGGCAGAACCGCATGTTATTTACGAAGGGGTTGATAAGGTGTTTACAAGGATGGATGATTTGGCGTATTTGAAGAGCATTAAGGAAAAATATAAGCTGCCGGATAAGTTTATCCTCTATGTCGGGAGCATAAGGAGGCATAAGAATATCGGTGCGTTATTGGATTCCTTTAGCCAATTTAAGAAAAGAGTGCCTGATGTATCCCTTGTTATGGTGGGCAGACTGAGCCAGGATATCGATATAAAAAGAGACGGTGTGACTTATCTGGGGGGAGATAGAGAGCGATAAAGAGCTTGCGGCAATATATAATCTAGCATCCTGCCTGTTAAATCTGTCCCTGTATGAGGGGTTTGGGCTGACCATACTTGAAGCTCAGAAGTGCGGCTTGCCTGTGGTATGCAGCGATATAGCCGTCCATAGGGAGATAGGCGGGGACGGCATAGCTGCCGCAGAAGCTTCTTATATTGACCCCTCGACGCGGCCTATCGGCAATAGACAGCCTTGCTCGGGACCAACCTCGAGCGCTAATCGAGATGTTGACCAAATATGCGACAATCTGTATAATATACTGTCCAATAGGAGCATGAGAGAATCCCTTGTATTAAGAGGCTTTAAAAATGCCGATAGGTTTGACTGGCGTAAAACCGCTCAAAACACGATAGATCTCTACAGAAAGATAGGTAATGAGGGTAGCGATAGTTCACGATTGGCTGCTGGGAATGCGGGGAGGGGAAAGGATCCTCAATGTCTTCTGTAAGATATTCCCTCAGGCCGAACTATTTACACTCATCCACGATAAAGGCTCCGTAGACCATATTCTTGAAGAGAGGCCGATCCACACGTCTTTTTTACAGAATCTACCCGGCGTTAAAACCAAATACAGGAATTACTTACCTCTTTTCCCGCTTGCGGTAGAAAGTTTCGATCTCGAAGGCTTTGACCTTGTGGTAAGCTCCTCACACTGCGTAGCTAAAGGTGCGAGAAGTGCGAAAGACGCCAAGCATTTCTGCTATTGCTATACGCCCATGAGGTATATGTGGGTCTTCTTCGATCAATATTTTGGATCATATCCACCCTGGAAAAAGTCGCTCGTATGGTTAACCGGTGAGTATCTGAAGAGATGGGATATAGCGACTCTCCCGAGAGTAGATGAATTTATAGCGATTTCGAGAACGATCAAAGACAGAATCCAGGATATTTACAAGCGAGATTCAACGGTTATATATCCGCCGGTGGAGATAGA
>JAPLMG010000020.1 GCA_026387165.1 Candidatus Omnitrophota bacterium | reverse complement strand
TGGATTGCGGCAAGATAAAAAAATTCATCAATTGGCAGCCTAGATACAGTGTTGAGGAAGGACTGAAGAAAATCATTGAATGGTGGATTCAAAATAAAGGATGGTGGAAAAGATGAAATTTGGAAAACATAACGCAATCGTTCTATCTAGCCCAAAAGAGAAAGAGCTATTTGCAGAACTTGTAAGACAGCTTAAAAAAACACCAATACCCGACAACGAAATACTGGATAATATCGGCCTATTCCTGACATCGAAAGAGTTGTCCCGCCTTTTGTTTTTCTATGAAATTTATCAAAAGATACTTAAAACGCACGGCGTGATAGTTGAGTTTGGCGTGAGATGGGGGCAAACGCTGTCACTTATGTCAGCTCTCAGGGGAGTATTCGAACCGTTCAACCGTCATAGAAAAATAGTCGGATTTGATACATTTAGCGGTTTTACGGGCATATCCAAAAAGGACGGCGATAAATGTAACTGTAGCGATGGATCGTTTTCAGTTTCTCGGGATTACGAAAAATATCTCGATACAATATTATCGCTCCAGGAAAGGCTTAACCCGATGTCTCACATTAAAAGGTATGAACTCGTAAAAGGGGATGCCTTAAAGACGATTCCGTCGTACTTCAAGAAACATACGGAAACAATTATCTCGCTTGCCATTTTTGACTTTGATATATATAAACCTACAAAAGTTGCTCTAAAAACCATAAAACCACATATGGCCAAAGGGAGCATTTTGGTCTTTGATGAGTTATGCGATGATATATTTCCAGGTGAAACAATAGCCTTGCGGGAGGTTTTTGGGCTAAACAACGTAAGGATCAATAGGTTTCCTATGACATCTCGAATGTCTTATGTGGAGATGAAGTGATATCGGCCTGTAAAGAGATAAGGAAAAATCTGCTTAAAATCTCGCATGTCAGCGGACACGGGCATATTCCGAGCTGCTTTTCAGTGATAGAAAGTATTTACGCTGTATACAGCGCCATTCGGCACGATTCAAAAAATCCTTCATGGAATAAGCGCGATATATTTATATTGAGTAAGGGGCACGCAGCGCTTGCCCATTACTGCATTCTGGCCGATTTCGGATATTTTGATATTTCCGCCATCAATTCTTTCGGAGCTTTTTGCTCTAATTTTGGTTGTCATGCCTGTCGCTGCAATGTCCCCGGCATAGAAGTTTCAACCGGTTCTCTCGGGCACGGTATCGGTGTCGGTGTTGGCATGGCGCTCGCTTTTAAAATTCAAAAAAATGACAGGCGTGTATTTGTATTAATCGGTGACGGCGAAGCAAATGAAGGGACTGTATGGGAAGCAGTCATGGTCGCAACAGATATCAGGCTGGATAATTTAACCGTTATCTACGATAATAACATGTCACAGTTGCGCGGGCTTCAGATCCATAATCCTTACGAGCGATTTAAGGCGTTCGGATGCGATGTAGCAGCTGTTAACGGTCATGATGTGGACTGCCTGAAAAGCGAGATTGTGAGCAGGGGAAACAATACTAAGATTATCATTGCGAATACCAAAAAGGGATATGGTTGTAAAACACTGATCGAAAACCAGCACGAGTGGCATAGAAAATCGCCGGATGATTTAGAATTAAAAAAATTACTTGGAGAGTTGGATGAGGAAGCAATTTAGAGACACGCTTATCGATCTGGCTCATAAGGATGATAAGATAGTTATCATTCTGGGCGATATAAGCGTATTTTATTTCAAAGAATTTAAGGAAAAATACCCGGATAGGTTTTACAATATAGGTATTTGCGAAAATACTTTGGTAAGCGTTGCGGCCGGTCTAAGCTCACAGGGATTTTACCCTTTCGTTCATACTATCGCGCCATTTATTACGGAACGCAGCCTGGAACAGATCAAGTTAGATATGTGCTATAACAGATTTGGCGGTAATATTGCTACCTGCGGTGCGTCGTTTGATTATGCCTGGGATGGGGCAACGCATCATTGTTATAGCGACCTGGCTATCTTAAGATTATTGCCCGATATAGAGATTACTCAACCAGGGTCAAAAAAAGAGCTCGATCTTTTACTGCGCGGTCAATATAGCAATGGCAAAACTACTTATTTCAGATTATCCGATTATCCGCATAATATCGATATACCCGTTGAATTCGGTAAAGGCGTTATCTTGAAAGATAAAAAAGCGAAGGTCACGGTAATGACCGCGGGTCCTATACTTGGCAATGTTTTAGAGGCGTGTAAAGATGCAGATGTTAACTTAGTTTATTTTCATACGATCAAGCCCATTGATAAAAAAATAATTAACAAATTCAGAGATACGCGGATCCTGGTTATCCATGACGCTTTTGGTCTTTACGAGGCTGTATGTGAAGTTCCTAACCTGTCCGTATCGTATCATGGTATTCCGGACGCTTTTTGCGATTATTATGGGACTGTTCATGATATAAGGCGCAAGATAGGACTTGATGAAAAATCTATTAAAACTGCGGTGACTAAATATATCGAAAAGGCATAGATAAAAATGTTTTATAAAGGGAAAACAGTCTTGGTGACCGGCGGAGCCGGGTTTGTTGGTTTACATATCATTAAGGAACTGTTAAAACAAGATGCGAAGGTTCGTACAACTATACATCATAGGCCCCTTCCGGTTAAGGTAGGGAATATTGAAAAGATATCAGCGGATTTGACAAAAGAGGCTGATTGCTTGGCAGCGGTAAAGGGCGTTGATTATGTTTTTCATGCTGCCGGTGCAGTCTCCGCAGCCGGCGTAACGGTCAATAATCCAATGTTTGCGATAACGGAGAATTTAATACTGACTGCGAGAATGCTTCAAGCCGCCTGGGCCGGCGGTGTTAGCAGATTTTTAGTTTTTAGCAGCAGCACCGCATATCCTGTTGCCGATTATCCCGTAAAAGAAGAAGAGATGTGGAACGGGCCGCCGCATTCAGCATATCTTGGATATGGATGGATGCGAAGGTATCTTGAAAAACTTTCTGAGTTCGTCGCATCTAAATCTAACATGAAGATAGCGGTATTGCGCCCGACCGCTGTTTATGGACAATGGGATAATTTTGATCCGCAGACGAGCCATGTAATACCGGCATTAATTAGAAAAGCGGTTGATAAAAAAGATCCTTATGAAGTATGGGGTTCCGGCGAGGAGATACGGGATTTTTTACATGTTACGGATCTGGCCAGAGCATGCCTATTGATGTTGGAGAAATACGCAACATGCGATCCTATCAATATCGGATATGGTAAAACCATCACCGTCAAAGAGATAGTTCGAATAATATTGAAGGCAGCGGGCCATCACAGCGCAAGGGTTGTGTTTGATAAATCGAAACCGACAACTATTCCTATCAGGATGGTTGATACCTCAAAATCCAAAAGATTGTTAGGCTTTGAACCTAAAGTGTCCTTGGAAGACGGCTTAACAGATACCGTTCTATGGTATAGAGAGAGAAGATCGTGAAACAGGGAATTATCAACCGACAGAATATAACAGGTGATGATTTTTCAAAAGCCTTTAATTGTCCACATGACGAAATTCCAAAAGAAGTTATATCGTGCTTAAATAACATAAACACAGCCTATCGCAAGCCAGATGTAAAAGAATTGGAGGAGTACGTCCTTTATGTCCTGAAATCGATGAATTCGGACGGTAGTTTGCGATCTAACGAAGAAAATTATAACGCTTGGGAAAAGGGGTGGAAAGAGCACCTCGTATTTTTATCCGCAGAGAATTTCTCCGAGCAGTATCTTAAGCCCAAATACTTTAGACCAAGCAGGTTTTTACGATACAAAAAAGATATTATAGTTATAGACAATCCGGATTTGGAATACGAACTGTTCACAGTCGCGAGGCATCTTCTTTTTTTAAAGTATCTTTCCGGGGTTGATCATATATATGAATTAGGGTGCGGCAGTTGCCAGAACCTGTTAATGCTATCAAGATTATTCCCGCTAAAATCATTGTACGGCTTGGACTGGAGCGAGGCATCTATTAAGATAGCGGAATCTTTGAAAAAAAATATTGATAAGAAGATAGAGGGTATTAAATTCAATAT
>JAPLMG010000113.1 GCA_026387165.1 Candidatus Omnitrophota bacterium | reverse complement strand
CTTGCGCTCGGTGATATCTCTATCTATGCCCCTATACCCTTTAAGTTGACCTTCATCATCAAAGACGGGAACTCCGCTTGTCTCTAAAATTACTAAATGTCCGTCCTTATGGCGATTTGTATTCTCCAGTCCGTAAATTGCTTCTTTTTTAGCAGACTTCTCTTTAAAAATTTTACCGATTTTTGCTCCTTCATCTTCAGCCATTAAATCAAATGCGGTTTTTCCCAATATCTCGCTGGCTTCATAGCCTAACAAATCCTTGACTTTAGGGCTGACATAAGTATATCGCCCCTCTTCATCACACTCCCATACCCAATCAGAAGTGGTCTCAATCAGATTTTTAAACTTTTCCTCGCTCCCCCGCAACTCCTCATCCGCCTGCCTGCGCTCGGTGATGTCGATGTTAACGCCCACCCACTCCCGGATACTCCCATCTTCTTTAAGCACAGGAATGCCTCGGGTCAGAAAATCCCGGTAAACCCCATCAAATCTGCGTAAGCGGTATTCTACCTCATATGCGCTTTTATCTTTAACCGCCTTACCCCATACCTGACTTGTGTGTTCGGTGTCTTCCGGATGAACGGCCTTTGTCCAACCCGAACCCTTGGTCTCCTCGTAACTGAGTCCGGTAAATTTTCTCCAAAGAGGTATATCTTCCACAACCTCACCATTGCTGTCTGTGGTCCATGCCAACTGGCCTGTAAGTTCAATGGAGGAACGGTAACGGGCTTCGTTTTTGCACAAAGCTTCTTCTATATTTTTTTGCTCGGTGATGTCCCAGAAGATACCTAATATGCCGACAACATTTCTTTGCGCATCCTTAACGGGAGTTTTACTTGTATGGACAAATCTTTCCTCTTCATCCTGGATATATTTCTCTTCGATATCTTCTGTTTTCCCGGATTCCATAATTCTTTTGTCGTCATTCCTGTATTTTTCCGCCAAATCTTTGGGATAGAAATCATAATCTGTCTTGCCGGCAATCTCTTCGGGTTTAATCTTTAAATCCCTGGCATAGTTTTCATTGCAGGAAATATAAACTAAATTTTTATCCTTAAAAAATACTTTTTGCGGAATATTCTCAAGAAGTGTTCTATTCTTAATCTCACTTGCCCGCAATGTCTCTTGTGCCTTCTTGCGCTCGGTGATATCGTGGAAATATAAATTTGCATATCCGGCTTCTTTTATAGGCGCGATCATAATTGAAAAGATTTTGTCTTCTTCTTCTTCTTCTTCTTCTTGCCCCGTCTTTCCGGTATCAAACCTCTCCTTGACCAGACGGCACCATCTCTCAGGTACCTTTGACCCTACTTTGGTATCCCACCCGGCAAGTATCTTCAAACCTTTTTCGTTGCTGTACAGGATCGTGCCATCTTCGGCTACGCGCAGGACAGGTAAGGGATTTTCTGACGGAAATTTTGCAAGACTTGCTATCTCTTCCTCCGCCCGCTTGCGCTCGGAAGATTCTAAAGACACCCATTTACCTTCCTTCTTTATGAGCGCAAACTGATGATTACTGACCACGTCCACGATTTCGGATGCCTGGCACCTATCCAGCGAGTAGGAGCATACTGCGAGCATGCGGTATTTCCCGATAACGCTATTCACGATAGCTTCATAATCGGCGAAGTTTTCCCAGTCTTTATTTTCAAGCCAAAAGGTATTACCCGTAAGCCGCAGGCCGTCAAAGCCCCGTTCCACAGCCTGTTCTTCTTTTTTGACCCATCCCTCCAGCACTTTATCAGTTTCAAACCTGCCGGTTTTAGTATACCACTGGCTATAGTCAAGTATCTCTATCTGTCCCTTTTTAATATATTCATCCAGATTCTTTACTTTTTCTTCAAGCGCCGCCTTCGCATCTTCGACTCCCAAAGGCTCAGAAGTAACCCACATACAAAATTCATTATTCTCTAAGCCTTGCTTAAAATACGGCACCAGGATTTCAAGCAAATCTTCCTTGCCCCGGTAAAACTGGCAGAAGTGCGTACCCCAGGGCACTTCACCGATAATCTCAATTCCTGATCTCCTTAAATCGGATTTCATACTATCCTCTATACCCTATATCGGGCCTTATTGAATTTACGTTTCAAGCCCTGTTCAACTATTAAGCAGCTAATATTGGTTAAATCTTGAGCATTCCCTTACCTATACGATATCAGGTTATACTATATTATACTCAAGTTCAATTATTTCGTGTTATCTTATAATATTATGTAGCTATTTGTCAAGTAAAAATTGCATACCCATGGAAAAATAGTGGAAAAATAGGAAAAATAGGGACGGGTTCATTTTTTGCTTTGGCCTTGTTGTTAGAAATAAAAATGAACCCGTCCCTATTTTTGTTATTGAAGCAGATAAAAATTTATCTTTGTAAACTATATCCCTTTCTTAATAATGTACTCGACGAGATCCACGACTCTACAAGAGTAGCCCCACTCGTTATCGTACCACGCGACCACCTTCACGAAGTTACCGCCGAGCACTTTAGTAAGCTTCGAATCCACCGTTGAAGAGGCGGATGTGTGATTAAAATCGACCGAGACCACATCTTCGTCCGTATAGGCAAGCATGCCCTTCATCTTCCCGTCCGCAAAGGCCTTAAAGGCATTGTTGATCTCTTCAGGAGCCGCATTTTTCTTCAATAAGCAGGTCAAGTCTACTACTGATACGTTCACTACCGGCACCCTTATGGCATAACCATCGAGTTTACCCTTAAGCTCAGGAATGACGAGCCCTATCGCTTTTGCGGCGCCTGTCGACGTCGGTATCATAGACACAGCGGCGGCTCGCGCACGCCTCATATCGGAATGAGGAAGATCCTGCAAGTGCTGATCATTGGTATACGCATGTATCGTCGTCATGAGGCCTTTTTCGATCCCCCACGTATCATTCAATATCTTGGCAACTGGCCCCAGACAGTTGGTCGTGCATGAGGCGTTTGAAATTACGTTATCTTTTTTGGGATCATACTTATCTTCGTTGACTCCCATAACTATGGTGATGTCCTCACCTTCAGCGGGAGCGGATATGATGACTTTCTTAGCGCCGCCCTTCGTGATATGATTTACCGCACCCCTGACCTCTCTGCCTTTCTTATTCACGCCGTCGTTCTTTATGGTAAAAAGGCCCGTTGACTCAACGACTATCTCTACGCCTATCTCTTTCCACGGTAATTCCGCCGGATCTCTCTTCGCCAATACCTTGATCTCTTTACCGTTCACGATTATTGAGTCGACACCGGCCTTTACATCGCCGCCCGGAAAACGTCCGTGAACCGAATCATATTTCAATAGATGCGCGAGCGATCTTGCGTCGGTTATGTCATTCACGGCGACGAGTTCTATATTCCTGGAATTCCTTTCAAGGATCGCCCTTCCCACCATCCTTCCTATCCTGCCAAATCCGTTGATACCTATCTTTACCGCCATTGCCTGTGTCCTCCTATTATCCTTCGACGCGCTCACTTCGTTCGCTTGCTCAGGATGAAACCCTGAGTCTTTCGAAAGGTTTCATTTCTCTTCGAGTTTTACGCTCAAAAGATTCTTTGCCGCTATGTCGGGCGGGACAGGATTGATATAAAAACCGCTCCCCCATTCAAAGCCGGCGACTTTGACCAATTTTGGCATGATCTCTATGTGCCAGTGATAATCTTCCCTCTCGCGTCCGTTTATCGGAGAGGTATGAACTATAAAATTATATGCCGGATCGCCCAGATACTTCTTGATCCTTAACAGAGAATCGCGCAGTGCTCTTGCGACTGATGGAACGGTGTCCCTGTCAAGTCCGGTAAGATCCGAGGCATGTTTTTTGGGCATTATCCATACTTCATAAGGAAATCTTGAAACATAAGGGCAGAAAGCTATGACCTTTTCGTCCTCATATACTATGCGCTCTTTCTCGTCGCGTTCTTCGCGTATCATGTCGCAGAATACGCATCTCTCTTTGTAATTGTAATACGTGGCCGCGCCCTCGAGCTCCTCCTGCACTCTTTTTGGCACAATAGGAAGAGCTATCAACTGGCTATGGCCGTGCTCAAGCGACGCGCCGGCTATCTTGCCGTAATTTTTGAATATGAGGATGTATTTAAATCTTTTGTCGCGTCTTAAGTCTATTGAACGCGATACATAAGCCCAGATAACCTGCTCGGCTTCAGCGTAGGTGAGGTCCGCGGCATCCCTCTTGTGCTCCGGCGCCTCAATGATAACTTCGTGAGCGCCTATGCCGTTCATCATATCGAATACGCCTACGCCCTCTTTATTCAGCTCCCCTTCTATACGCAGCGCCGGAAACTTATTGGACACGGCTCTTAAGCTCCAGCCCGGGCTGTTCGGCGGGCCGTATTTCCTGTGGACTAATATCTCGGGCGGCGTCTGATCCTCTCTGCCCCAGCAGAAAGGGCATGTCGCTTCGCCCTTCTTCTCATTTGATTCGATCTTGAAATCTTTAACTTCAGGGATCCTGTCTAAATATGTTATTATCCAGCACCCTGTAACCGGCTCTCTTCTTAGCTCATTCATCCCGTCACCTTCGCATCTCTGACGCTCTTACAGGCGTCTTCGGGCGGGAGCGGATTGATGTAGAAGCCACTCCCCCACTCAAACCCCGCTACGCGCGTCAATATGGGAAGCACCTCAAAATGCCAATGATAATCATTCTCTATGGTCTCCCAGTATCCTCTCTTACCCACCTGTCTCCT
>JAPLMG010000130.1 GCA_026387165.1 Candidatus Omnitrophota bacterium | reverse complement strand
AAAATTAGGGACATGTACTTGTACGTGTCCCTAATTTTTCACTGATTTACTTATGATCTCCTCTCCCCCTTCAGGGGGAGAGGATTAAGGTGAGGGGGACAATCTTTTCCCTGTTTCCTATACCCCCCCCCGGAATTACCGAATTACCCCAAAATATCTACCTCTCTTGACTATTTGCATACTTTAGAGTATACTACTTACGAGTATACTAAGCATCAATTATCAAAACAAAAGGGGTTGATAACTATGAGGTTCATAAATAGGTCTGAGGAATTAAAGTCACTAAATGCGAAATGGAAAGAGACTAAACCGCATTTTGTCATTATCTACGGAAAACGCCGCGTTGGCAAGACCGAGCTCATCAAGCAATTTATAAAAGATAAGCCATCGATATATTTTCTCGCTGATAAAAGGACGGAGCTTGAACAATTGAAAGAGCTAGGCAGAATAATGGGTGATTTCTTCAAGGACTCTCTGCTGAAAGACAGGGGCTTTACCGAGTGGATTGAGGTTTTCAAGTATTTAAAAGAAAGAAGTAAAAGCAAGTTCATTCTGGCGATAGACGAATATCCGTATCTCGTAGAGGGCAACAAGGCCATAAGCTCTTTATTTCAAAAAGGATGGGATGAGTATTTAAAAGACCGAAACGTTCTTCTTATCCTGTCCGGCTCAAGCATCGCAATGATGGAATCGGAGACCCTAATACACCAGTCGCCTCTTTACGGCAGAAGAACAAGCCAAATTCTTGTAAAACCGTTATCTTTTAAAGAAAGCCGGGATTTTTTTCCGGCTAAAGATTTTGATGAGTTTATGGATATATACACCATCACGGGAGGCATGCCGGCGTATCTGCTGCAATGGGACGCTTCTTTATCATTGGATGAAAACATCAAGAATAAAATATTTCTTCGAACTGAATTTCTGCATAACGAGGTGGAATTTATCCTGAAAGAAGAATTTAGGGAACCCAAAAACTATCTATCCATCCTTAAGGCAATATCATGGGGCAAGAGAAAGTTTGGTGAAATCGTAAACGAAACAGGGCTTGAAAAGAACGTCCTCACTAAATATCTCATGACGCTTGAGAAGCTTTATGTAATTGAAAAAGAGGTCCCATCAACAGAAGAGAAGCCCGAGAAGTCAAGGAAAGGCCTATATCGTATATCCGACAACTTCTTCAGATTCTGGTTCCAATATGTATTCCCATATAAGAGCGATCTCGAGATCGGCAGATTCGATGAGGTATCGCGTAAAATAAAAGAGAGCTTCAATATTTTAGAGTCCAACGTCTATGAGAAAGTCTCGATAGAACTACTATGGAGTTTCAGAGAGAAGATATTTCCATTCGAAAGGGTTGGCAGATGGTGGGATAAAGACAATGAATTGGATATAGTAGCGCTGAATGCCGCTGAAAGCGAGATACTTTTTGGCGAAGTAAAGTGGTCTAATAAACCACTCGGCACCAATATCTTTGAGGGATTAAAAAGAAAGAGCGAATCTGTCGATTGGAACAATGCAACTCGAAAAGCTCATTACCTATTGTGTTCAAAGAGTGGTTTTACTAAAGATATGATAGATCTTGCCAAAAAAGAAAGGGTACTGCTTATTCATAAGGATAAGCTATTGACGCATTGAAATAGAATC
>JAPLMG010000243.1 GCA_026387165.1 Candidatus Omnitrophota bacterium | reverse complement strand
AAGCGGCCTTTACCGACTCAACTGTCGCGCACCACTGGGATTGCTTAACCATGGATCCGATCTTCGGGACATCAACAAATGTGATGTCGCCGAGGGCGTGTTGCGCGTAATCGGTGATCCCGATAGTGGCGTTATCGCCTTCAATCTTCACCCATTCATGATCTTTAGTATAGAGTAAATTATCCGGTGTATTCATTTTTTGGCTCCTTTGAAATTTTTGCGCTTCCGTTTTTATAAAAAGGCTTATCCACGACCTTAGCGGATATGGAGATCGCGCCCTCTGATAGCAATATCTGCCCGCCCGGCGCAATCTCGCTCGAAACATATCCCATTCCGATACCGCATCCAAGGCTGGGCGAGAATGAGCCGCTGGTTACCGTTCCCGCTACCTCGGCCTCATAAAATATCTGATAATTATGCCTGGGAGAACGCCGGGAATTCGCCATAAAATATATCATCCTTCTGGAGAGCCCCTCTTTTTTTTGCTTCAAAAGCGAGGCTTTACCGATAAAATCCTTATTCCAATCTATTAATCGTTCGAGGCCAGCCTCCAAAGGAGATGTCTCGGCATCGATATCCTGCCCGTAAAGGCTGTACCCCATCTCAAGGCGCAGCGTGTCCCTGGCACCCAGGCCTATAGGCCTGACCCGGTCATCCTCAAGTATCTTCTTCCATAATAGAGCTATTTTCTGATTGGGCATATACAATTCATATCCCAGCTCTCCGGTGTAGCCGGTGCGGCTGATTATGATCTTCTCGCCCAATACGGTGAAGTGACCGAAGTTATAATATCTCAATTTTTCGATATCAGCGCCGGCCAATTTACGGAGAACAAGTCCTGCCTCCGGTCCCTGCAGATCTAATTTCCCTAAAGATGTTGAGGCATTTTCAAAGTGCATAAAACCGGTTAAATGCTTACGCATATGAGATTCATCGCCGGGCGTAGTGGCGGCGTTGACCACAACCATCCAACGCGTATCACTGATCCTGTATACGAGGAGGTCGTCGACAATACCACCCTCTTCATTGAGCATAAATCCGTAACGGCATGAAGAGGTACTCATACCCTTAAGGTCTATAGTCACCAGGCACTCGAGATCGCTCTTTGAAAGGTCCGATTCGATGAGGAATTCGCCCATGTGGCAGATGTCGAAGAGCCCGGCGTGCTTGCGGGTCCATAGGTGCTCCTCGATGATACCGTTATACTGGATAGGCATCATCCAGCCGCCGAATGGCGCTAATCTCGCGCCCAGCGATCTATGCTCTTCTATAAGAGGGGTAACTAAAATATTTGCGTGGTCTACCATACTATTGAATTTCATGTATTATCATTGCTGTCCAAATTACGTCATCCTGAGCGAAGCGAAGGATCTAAATGTATAGATTCTTCGTCGGGATTCATTTCATTCATCCCTCCTCAGAATGACAAATATGATTTCGAATCTCAAAATGAGTTTGTCGTCCGATGTTATTAGCTAATCTGGACGCAAATGATGTATTATATTAATTCAAAAATCATAATACCATGGATAGGTTTTGTCAATAACTATCCAAAACCACCGTAGACCCCCGGGGTCTACGGTGGTCGAATTCGGGGCTTCTATCATGTTAGGAGTTCCAATATCTTAATATTGGCCGCTTCATTGACTGAATCGATAAGCGACTGCGGTCTATCCTTTGCGCTCGAATCACGCGGATGGTTTATGGCTGTGATCACCGTCCTGATAAAACCTTCGGTCTTTACGGGCGAGTAATCTCCCGCGATATCCAACCCGACAACTTCAGTATTCTCCTTTATGAATTTGAGCATCAATAATAGCTCTTCGAGCTCCAGATGGCCCTCTACCCAATTCGTCAACGAATATGGAGCCTTCAGGCAGTCCTTATCTATGGTAACATATACCTTCTTTGTAGGAAGCCTGCGCAGTACGTGAAGAAAGAATTCCGCTATATTCTTGGTCTTAAGCTCCTGCCAGTGAATTTCATCAAAAAAAAGGCCCCTCTTTACATCGGCCGATATGCTCTCGGGGATCTTTTTAAAAAATACCTTTGTAGGTTTATACTGATAAGGATATATCTCCAGTCTATCGTCCTTCAGCGAATCATAATTTCCCATTCTGAAGAGGGTCGGCGAGATATCCCCCGAAGACGCTCCCATAAGGATCACTTTTTTTACATTACCTTTGCTTAAAACACGGGTAACCCAGGAGCCGCAGCCTATCTTCGGAGGAAGGATGTCCCAGTCGGGATGATCATCGAAGGAGATGACGCTGATATCTTCGCTGAACTTATCCAGCAGGAGGCTCGTTATGTGATGGAAGTCGCCGGAGCCTAAGAATGTTATCGAATCTCCGGATCCGGGATCGATGCGGGCGCTTACCTCCTTCGCGGTCTTCTTATTTGAATATAAGCGGCATCGCGGCCCAAGATCCGTCAGGTCTATTATGGATGGTTTAAAGCGCTCGATGAGCTTATTCTGTCTTAAAACGCTATTGTCAAAATTCAAAACGCGAACTGAGGTGAGCATACACGTCTTTTAATGTCTCGAACGGGAAGAACTCCTTGCCTTCCTTAGTCAAATATCTCTTCAGGCTGCCCTTGGCGAAAACGATATCCGAATGTCTGGCCGGGCACAGGTCAGAGAGCCCGTCGCCTATGTAAATGACGGTCTTCTCCCTCCGGCCTTCATCCGGCAGATGTTTCTTTTTGCAATTCCCGCATCTCCTGCAGGTACTGTGCTGATGAGGAAAAGCCGGCACCAGCCTGTCTTTGGAGAACCGTATTTGATTCGAATATATCTTGAGGGGGCCTATTCCGTTATTCTTCAGTATATATTCCAAAAAGAACCGGAAGCTGTCGCTCACTATTACCGGAGCCACTCCTCTTTTCTTCAGTAAAGCTACGATCTTCTTAAAATGCGGGTCCACCTTTATCTTCGCCAGATATTTCTCAAGGCCTTTCTTGTCTATCTTCACGGACTTAAGCTGTCCGGAAAGGCAGTCTTTGGATCCTATCTCGCCTCTCTTCCAGGCGCTTTCGTATTCCATCCACTTTTTATCTACGGCAAACGTCTCTATAATATTATCAAAGACGTCGAAAAGTGTAATGGTATTGTCGAAGTCAAAAAATACTGCGCAATCACCCGGGGTTATTTTCATATGCATCGGTACCAGAGTTACTCCCAAAAAGCGCCAGGCCCCTACCTTAAAGGCGCCTGACCCCTTTTATCTTTAACAACTTTCGCGGTGCCGCGGATATCGTATTCGTCCTCTATCTCTCCGACTATCTCTTCGAGAATGTCCTCCAGCGTCACCATGCCTTCTATCGCGCCTTTGGCATCAAGGACTATCGCGATATGCGTGTGGCCCTTCTGAAAATCCTTAAGTAAGTCCACCACTTTCTTTGAGCCTGCCACAAAAGTGGGCGGATATAATATATCCTGCAGCACTATGAGCCCCTTATTGACGGAGAGGCTTAAGAGGTCTTTCATATTTATTACGCCGATGATATTGTCGGGTGAGTCCCTGTGGACAGGCAGCCTTGAGTAACCCGATTCCAGCACCTTCTCTAAAATGGCGTCTATATGGGCGTTTATATCTATGGTCATCATCTCCACCCTGGGTCTCATCACGCTTCTCACCACGGTCTCGCTGAGATCGAATACCCTTGTGAGCATCTTATACTTATCTTTGTGGAGCACACCCTCCTCTTCGCCTATCTTTATCAACGCCTTGAGCTCTTCTTCTGTTATCAGGGAGGCCTTTGCTTTATTCTCACCGCCGATAAGATTGACTATTGCGTTCGTGATCACTTCGAGCACCCTTACCACGGGAGACAGGATAGTTATCAGGTACCTGACCGGCCTGGCGAGAAAGAACGCCATCTTTTCCGAATTGCGGGCGGCGAGGGTCTTTGCCGCGACCTCCGACACGATGATGAGAAAAGAGACTATGGCAGTGGCTAAGACGACCACCCATCCTCTCTCCCCCATAAGATGGATAATTATGGCGGTCATCAGGGAAGCTATTAAAGCGTCGACTATATTATTTGCCACCAGGATGGTGCCGAAGAACCTTTCGGGCTTCTCTAATATTGTGAGTATAAGCTTCGCGGTCTTTGAACCTTCGGCGGAACGTTTACGCAGCTTCATTTTGCTGACGGCTATGACGGCTATCTCCGACGCGGCCGTGACAGCCGCGAAGGCCAAGAGGATCATAAAAAAGACTATCTCTATTATCTTCACCCCGCTCCTTTGGCAAATTTTCTGTTTTATCTGACTATAACATTTTGTTTATTCATCATTAACATTTAAACCTCGCCACACATGGTTAT
>JAPLMG010000210.1 GCA_026387165.1 Candidatus Omnitrophota bacterium | reverse complement strand
ATACTATTATATCACGCATAGAGACGTTTTACAAGATATCGGGAATTGGAGTAGTGTCAAGATAATTGGGCGCTTTCTGTTTTGTCATTGCGAGACGCCGAAGCCATGTACCGTTTACTTCGTTCAGGTACATGGCGCGGCGGCGAAGCAATCTCAAAAAAAATAAAGAAAAAATAAAACGGTTCTATTTTCTTTTTTTACTATCGCTTTCTCCGGTAAACAGGGCGCTGTCCCTTATTTTCCCTATTCGCCCCCCCTCACCTTAATCCTCTCCCCTTTACAAAATGTATATGTCCCCGTAATTCTACTTGGTTATTTTTTCCTCAAGCCTTCGAGCCACTCTTTGATCTTCTTCTCATAGCCCATTTCGGTGGGGATATAATAGATCTTTTCGGAAGGCTTGTACTCCTGCTTTACGTAATGATCCTTAAAGTCGTGGGCGTATTTATAATTCTTGCCGTGTCCGAACGCGTCCGAATCGAGGGTGGCGTCTTTCAGGTGATCCGGCACCTCCAGGCTTCTCCCCTCTTCGACATCTTTTAGGGCGCTCTCGATCCCCATGTACGCGGCATTGGATTTCGGGGCGCACGCCACATATACGGCGGCCTGCGCCAGCGGGATACGCGCTTCGGGCATGCCGACAAATTCAACCGATTGCAGCGCCGCGGCCGCGACAACAAGCGCCTGAGGGTCGGCATTTCCCACATCTTCGGAGGCGCAGATTATTATACGCCGCGCGATGAAACGCGGGTCTTCGCCGGCATATATCATCTTGGCCAGCCAGTAGAGCGCGGCGTCCGGATCCGAGCCGCGCATGGACTTTATGAAGGCCGATATTGTATCGTAGTGGCCGTCCTCGTCCTTATCATACACGACCGCCTTCTTCTGAATGGACTCTTCCGCCACCTTTAGCGTTATATGCACCTTCCGGTCTTTTCCGGCACCGGTCGTCAGCGCGCCGACTTCCAGCGCCGAAAGCGCGCGCCTGGCGTCCCCCTCGGAGATCTTCGCAAGATGCGCCGCCGCTTCTTCATCCATAACTATCGGTATCGCGCCCAGCCCGCCCTCCTTATCCGACAGCGTTTTTTTTATAATCTTCAGGATGTCTTCTTCGGACAGTTTTTTGAACTCGAATACCTGTGAGCGCGAAAGCAAAGCCGCGTTAACGTAGAAAAACGGGTTATGAGTGGTGGTGCCTATTAAGACCGGGTTGCCGGCCTCAACATCCGGCATCAAAACATCCTGCTGCGCCTTATTAAAACGGTGTATCTCGTCAATAAGCAGTATGGTGCGTTTGCCGCTTATAGCTTCGCGCTTCTTGGCCGCGTCTAAGATCTTACGCATGTCAGCGACATTGTTCGACGCCGCGTTTATCCTTTCAAAATGTGATTTAGTCTTTTCGCTTATGATCAGAGCCAATGTGGTCTTGCCGCATCCGGGCGGGCCATAAAGCATGAGAGAGGAGATCGTGTCGGACTCGATAAGACGGCGCAGGAGCTTGCCTTCTCCGAGAATATGATCCTGGCCGGTAAAGTCATCCAGCGACCTGGGCCTCATCCTCACCGCGAGAGGCTCGTTTTGTGCAAGTTTTTGCCTGTCTTTTACAAACAAATCCATCGTATCCAAGGGTGGTAATCTTGTATTGAGTATTGAGTATAGAGTATTGTGCTTTTACGCTATACCCAATACACTATACTCAATACCAAAATGCGTCTATTCCACGAAAAAGTATCCCCGCAAATACCGTGTAAGGCTGAATTATATTGACCCTGTTATGTACAGGTGGGTGCCCTAGTATCAATACCAAGGTACTGATGCGGTCAGGCTCCACGGTTAAATGTTATAGGTTCAATATTCTTCGCCCTAAATCACGCATACCGCAGGGACGACACAAGTATAGCACAATATCCGCAACAAGACAAATTTGGGATGAGACTGCTTCGTCCTGCACCGGAGCGGCGAAGCCGCGACTGGTACAGGGCTTCGCAATGACGGTCAACCTTCTTACCGTAATTTTGCCCCTAAATTATTTTCGAGCGCCTTTATTATACGCGAATGTACGGCCTGTATTTCAGGATCCTGCAGAGTCCTGCCCGGATCCTGATACTCCAATCTGTAAGTGAGGCCTATCTTGCCTTCGGGGATCTGGCCGCCGCCATATCTATCTACGAGCTCGGCGCCCTTTAAGATATCCCCCGCCGTTCCTTTAATTAGGGAGATGATATCGGCATTCAAAATATTTTTATCGGCCGCTATAGATATGTCCCGGATAACGGACGGGAACTTCGGGATCTCCTTGAACCTTCTTCCTAAAGAGATATACTTTATAAGCCCGGCGCAATCGATCTCGGCGGCATAGACGGCCTCTTTTATATCAAAATTGTGCGCCACCCCCGGGTCGATCTGCCCCATAACCCCTACCGCATTACCCTTCACTTCTATGCAGGCGCACGAGGCGGGAGAGAAAGCGGGATTTAGAGCTTCTTTTACGCGGATCTGCTCCACGCCTATTTCGGCAAACAATGTCTCGACGATGCCCTTGAGGTCAAACAGGGTCACCGCTCTCGGATGGCCGATCCAGCCGTCATATAATTGGCCCGTAACTCCGATGGCGAGGCGCTTCTTCTCGGCGAATGAATTGTCTGTCTCTTTAAAATAAGCCCGTCCTAATTCAAAAAATTTAAGGTCCTTAAGCTTCCTGTTTATATTCCATCGTATAGAGTTCAGCATGCCCGCGATGAGCGTCGGCCTCATCACCTCCTGCTCGTTCGAAAGAGGGTTCTTTATGTTTATCACGTTGGCGCCGGAAGATCCCGCCAAACCCAGCGTCTTTCTGCTCAAAAGGCTGTATGTGATGATCTCGGATAGCCCTAAATTGACTAAGACGCCGCGTATATTTCTATCTATCGCCGTGTCGGGGGGCAGCCTGCTGCCGGCCTCTAAAACTGGCGGGATGGTTTCAGGGATATTTTCGTAGCCATATATCCTGGCCACCTCCTCGATGATATCTATTTCGTTTTGAAGATCGTATCTGAACCCGGGGGGCTTTAATTCCAGCACGTTCTTTGATGAAGATCTTATCTTTAAGCCGAGGGACGTCAGAATAGACTTCACTCTCGACGGAGAGATCTCGACGCCTATTATCTTATTCAGCCTGTCAAGCCTCAGGCCTATCTTCTTCAAAGCCCGCGCCGTATAACCCGTATCTATGAATTCTCCGGCCTCCTCTCCCTGAGCCAACTCCGATATAAGCCGCGCGGCGCGGCCGGAGGCACCTTCTATATTCTCTATATCGACTTTTCTTTCGAATCTGTAGCCGGAGTCCGTGGAAAGCGCCAGCTTTCTCGATGTCCTTCTGACCGAAATGGGGTCAAAACATGCCGCTTCCAATAAGATATTCTTTGTCTGGAGCCCGACTTCGGCATATAGAGAGCCCATTACTCCGGCTATAGCCACGGGGCTTTTGTCATCGGCTATTACCAGCATCTCATTATCGAGGAGGCGTTCGACTCCATCTATAGTTCTTATCTTTTCGCCTTTTGACGCCCTTCTCACTATGATCGACATAGTCTTGAGCTTATCGAGATCGAACGCGTGCATGGGCTCGCCCGTCTCGAAGAGGCAGAAGTTCGTAATGTCGACTATATTATTTACGGATCTCAGGCCCACGGCCTCAAGTTTATCTTTAAGCCATTTGGGCGATTCGCCGACTTTGACGTTGCGTATCACGCGGGCTGTGTATCGGGGGCAGAGTTTCTTGTCTACGACTTTAACCGAAATCCGTTCTTGTGAGAAGGGCCCTTGACTCTCTTTCGTCATTGCGGGGAGGCCGTCAGGCCGACGAAGTCCTTCGACAAGCTCAGGACTTCGTACTGAGTTTATCGAAGTACGAAGCAATCTTGTTTTTTTAGATTGCTTCGTCCCGCCTCTGTGCGCGATCAAATCGCGGCGGGACTCGCAATGACGAGATAGCGGGACTTTCAGTTTCCGGCCGGTTATCGCCGCGACTTCGCGGGCGATGCCGATATAAGAGAGCCAGTCGGGCCTGTTCGAGGTGATCTCTATTTCCAGGACAGAGTCATCGCCCTTTTTATGTATGGAATCGACGCAAAGGCCCGCCATAGTAAGAAGTTCGGCGAGCTTCGCGGGCGATAATTTTATATCTACGTAATCTTTCAGCCAGTTATAGCTTATTTTCATAGCCTATCGATATTTATTGAAATTTGTAGAAATTAAGAAATTTGTTGCTCAAGACTCAAACAATAAATTTCTACCAATTTCCATTAATTTCTACTTATATATTTCTTCTCAATAATTTCTATCG
>JAPLMG010000145.1 GCA_026387165.1 Candidatus Omnitrophota bacterium | reverse complement strand
AGTATGCCTTTCTTCGTATAATTTTCGATCAAAGGGCGCGTCTGGAGCTCGTAGTCCTTAAGCCTGTTCTTAACTGTTTCCAATTTATCGTCCGGCCTCTGAAAAAGTTCCGCGCCGCATTTATCGCAGACGCCCTCTTTTTCCGGCGGTATATTCTTTATATGAAAATTGGCCCCGCACTTCCTGCAAACCCTGCGGCCGGTCAATCTCTCTATAGCTATATTTTCGGGTATCTCAAAATAGAGGACCATGTCGATACAGGATGATATCTTCTTTAACGCCGCGTCAAGCTCCTCGGCCTGATTCAACGTCCTGGGGAAGCCGTCTAAGATATAGCCCTTTTTCGTATCGTCCCGGCCAAGGGAGTCAACAACTATGCCTACGACCACTTCATCGGGGACGAGCTCGCCTTTATCCATGAAGATCTTGGCCTTATTGCCCATAGGTGTTCCGCTATTTACGGCCTCCCTCAATATATCGCCCGTTGATATGTGAGGGATCCCGTAACTTTTAGAAAGAACGACGCTTTGAGTCCCTTTTCCGGCCCCGGGAGGGCCCAATAATACTATATTCACCCCGCACCTTTTCTTTAATGTCAAATGTCAAAGCACAAATGTCAATCGAATATCAAATTGTCAAATATCAAATAACAAAACTGTATTTTTGAAATTTAAACATTTATATTTTGGATTTCATTTGTCATTTGGATTTTGTCATTTGTCATTGAGCTATAACGCAATCACCTTCTTGACCTGATACGGCCTTTTTTCATGAAACCTTCGTAATGCCTCATCAGGAGATGCGACTCTATCTGCTTCATCGTATCGAGCATTACTCCGACGATGATCAGCAACCCGGTGCCGCCGAAGAAGCTCGCCACAAGATACGGTATCTTTAGCGCTCCCGATACGATACTTGGGAAGACCGCTATAAGGGCAAGAAAGAGCGAACCCGGCAGAGTTATGCGCGTCATTATAAAATCGAGATATTCGGCGGTCTGTTTTCCCGGCCGCACACCCGGTACGAACCCGCCGTACTTCTTCATATTATCCGCCACGTCTACAGGATTGAACGATATGGCCGCGTAAAAATATGAGAAGAATATTATCAGAACAGCATATGAAATATTGTAAACCCACTCGCCCTTGGTGAGCGACATCGCCAGCTTCTGAAAAGTCTGGTTCGGGATAAATCCCGCTATGGTCGCCGGAAATAATATTATGCTCTGCGCGAATATGATAGGTATGACGCCGCCCTGGTTCACCCTCAAAGGAATGAACGTCGACTGGCCTCCGTAAACTTTTCTGCCGACTACGCGCTTAGCGTACTGTATGGGTATCTTGCGCTGGCCTTGCGTAACAAGTATAACGGCCACGATCACCCCTACCAGCATAACTACCATCAGAATGAGCGTAAAAGGTTCCAGCTGCGCCTTCTCGGGAGCGAACGGCGAAAACAGGGCGTATACCTGGTACATGGCCGTCGGGATGCGCGATACGATACCCGCCGTTATTATGAGCGACATGCCGTTGCCGATCCCGTACTCCTGTATCTGCTCTCCCAGCCACATGATGAATGCTGTGCCGCTCGTAAGCGTTATCACGGTCAAGATCCTGAAGGCCCATCCCGGGAACTGCACTATCTGCAATCCCTGGAACCTCGCGGGATTCTCAAGCCATACGGCTATAAAGAAGGACTGCACAACTGCCAACAGCACCGTGCCGTACCTCGTATACTGCACTATCTTCTTTTGGCCCGCCTCGCCTTCCTTGGCGAGCTTTTCGAGAGCGGGTATTACCGCGGTCAACAGCTGCAATATGATGGAAGCCGATATGTAAGGCATTATCCCGAGCGCGAATATCGTTAATCTGGATATTGCGCCGCCCGAAAACATATTCATTATGCCAAAGAGCGCCCCGCCTTGAGTGCGGGCTAAATTGTTAAAGAAGACGGCCAGCTTGGCGCCGTCAACTCCCGGAGTAGGGATATAAGTGCCCACCCTGTAAACGGCTATAAGGGCGAGCGTTAATAGTATCTTCTTTCTAAGATCGGGTATCTTGAACGTATTGACAAAAGCTTCGAGCATTACGCCAGAACCTCAAATTTTAGTCGTTAACTTTCAGAAAATTCCGCGAGCGTTAGCAAGTGAAATTTTCGCTTGTTAAACTTCAGAAAATTCCTCGAGCTACAGCGAGAGAAATTTTGCGCCGGCAGCGGCCAGTTTACTCTTGGCGCTTTCAGAGACCTTGTGGGCTTTTATAGTGACGGCCTTCTTAAGCTCGCCTGCACCTAATATCTTGATCGATTCCTTCTCGCTCCCTATCAAACCCGCTTCCTTAAGTTCTTTCGGACCGATAACCGAATTCACGCTGAACCTGTTCAGGGATTCAACGTTCACCACTTGATATGAATTCTTAAAAGGCGCGTTGAAACCCTTTTTAGGAAGGCGCCTCACAAGCTGCATCTGCCCTCCCTCAAAGCCGGGCCTCGTCATTCTCCCGGAGCGTTTCTTGGCGCCCTTTCTTCCCCTGCAGGAAGTTTTACCGTGACCGGAACCGGAACCTCTCCCGCGTCTCTTCGTCTTTCTGTTAGCGCCGTAAGGCGCGCCTACCTCATTTATCTTCACCCCGCCCATCCCTTTCCAGCAAGTTAACCGCTGTAGACCCCGGGGGTCTACGATGGTTTTGGATAGTTATTGTTTTAATTATGCTTCCGCCGCATAAGATCAATGTTATTTACAAGGATGGGCCGGGCTCATCCTTTTCTATGCTTCGACTTCGCTCAGCATAGACCCTGAGCCCTTCGACAAGCTCAGGGCGAATGCCGAGCCTGTCGAGGCAGAGCTTATGTCGAAGGGTCTATTCTTCTTTCTAATCTCAATTGCTTTAAACCTACTATAGCGGCTTTCAACACGTTCAGCGCGGCATCCGACCCCATGCTCTTGGTAAGTATATCCTTTATACCGGCAGCTTCGCAAATAGCTCTTACAGGACCGCCCGCTATAACGCCCGTTCCCGGCCTGGCCGGCTTCAATAAGACCCGAGCCGCCTTAAAATGGCCTATCATTTCGTGCGGTATCGTCGTTCCTCTCATCGGAACATTGAAGAAGCTCTTCTTTGCATCATTCAATGCCTTTCTTATAGCGTCGGCAACTTCATTCCCCTTACCGAAGCCCAGGCCCACCTTGCCTTTTCCGTCGCCCGCCACTACGAGAGCGTTAAAGGAGAATCTGCGCCCGCCTTTTAAAACCTTCGCTACTCTCTTTATATTAACTACTTTTTCAACAAATTCTTTATCCTGGCCGCCGAATGAAGGCCCTCGGCCCCTGCCCCTTGCCTGCCTTGCCGGCCTTGCCGGCCTTGCCGCGAACTCTTTCGCGGGCTCTTTCGCGGGCTCTTCTTTCTTGATCTCTTTACCGTTATCTGCGTTAGGATTTACCAATTCTTCCCCCTCTTGCTTTTTAACCCCTCGACGCGCTCCTCACTTCGTCCCTCGACAAGCTCGGGACGAATCCTGAGCTTTTGTCGAAGGATCGTTCGTCGCTTGCTCGGGGCAAAACCCTGAGCCATATCGACAGGTTTTAAAAACTCAGTCCGCCTTTTCGCGCCGCTTCGGCCAATGCTTTGACCCTGCCGTGATACAGATATCCGGCCCTGTCAAAAACGACTTTAGTTATGCCTTCCTTCTTGCACTTCTCGGCTATAGCCGAACCAAGGATCACCGCACCCTTAACATTGCCTGCGTCCTTTTTGATTTTGTCTTTTAGATCTACCGAAAGAGTCGAGAACGAAACAAGTGTCTTACCTTTAGTATCGTCTATCACCTGCGCGTAAAGGTGGCTGGTGCTTCTGCGTATGCTCAAGCGCGGCCTCTCGATCGTGCCTACGATCTTCTTCCTTATGCGCTTATGCCTCTTCTCCCTGCCCGATAACTTTCTCCACTTGGTAATCATTTTAGAATTCCTTTTATGGTTCGACCTGGCTCAAGCTTTGGTAATGAGCTTTTGCTGATGGTTTCGGCAGAGCTCACCATCGGCCCTGAGCGAAGTCGAAGGGCCGATGGGCCTTTTATCCTGTGCCGCCGGCCCCGGTTACAGATTTACCTGCCTTGCG
>JAPLMG010000005.1 GCA_026387165.1 Candidatus Omnitrophota bacterium | reverse complement strand
GCATGAAAGTCTGCATAACGAACGGCCTTCAGCCGGTGATGCTTCAGGCGGGCCCGGGAGGCATATGGACGCCCGGGCTCGTTCCGGAGACCGGTTACTGCGAATACCGCTGCACATTATGCGGCCGCGCGTGCCCGACAGGCGCGATACCGGCGATAAGTCAGGAACAGAAGCTGAAAGTAAAACTGGGCCTGGCCGCGATAGACCGTTCGATCTGCCTGCCATGGGCTGAAGGTAAGGAATGTATAGTTTGTCAGGAGCACTGCCCAGTTTCAGAGAAGGCGATAAAGCTCGATACGTATGCCGGCGGATCCGCCAGGCCATATGTCGATGAATATTTGTGTGTCGGGTGCGGGATCTGCCAGAATAAATGCCCTGTGCGGCCGGCGCGGGCGATCAGGGTCAGTCCAAAAAACGCGGACAGGACCATCGCCTGAAGGGGGCAGTAATTCCAGCGCCATCCCGGAAGGTAAATGAAAAAAATAGAAAGAAAAATTATAAGCGCCAGCAGAAGAACGGATATCCCCGCTTTTTATTCAGAATGGTTCATGAATAGAATAAAGGCGGGTTACTGTACCGTTTTGAATCCTTTCAACGCAAAACAGGTTTCGTATGTAAGCCTGAGGCCTCAAGATGTTCAGGCAATTGTTTTTTGGACGCGCGACCCAAAGCCTCTTATCAAGCATCTTCCTGAGCTGGACCAGAAAGGGTATAAGTACTATTTCCAATATACAATGATAGGGTATCCTCTCTCGATCGATCCTAAAAGCCCGCCGATTGACGCCGCGATAAAAACCTTTCGGGAGCTAAGTGAGCTGATCGGGAAAGAGAAGGTTATCTGGCGCTACGATCCTATTCTTTATTCTAATGAGACTCCCTTAGAATGGCACATCGATCAGATCTCTTCTTTAATTGAAAAACTAAAGCCATACACAAAGCGCTTGGTCATCAGTTTCATCGATCCGTACAGGAAAACAAAAATTAGAATGGACAAAGAGACCGGGAGCTTTTTTTCTCTTGCGCCGGATGCTTTCGAGATATCGGCATATAATCAACTAATCGTATGGATAGGAAGGGAGGCCGGCAACGACGGACTTGAAGCACAAACCTGCGCTGAGCAAGCCGACTTGGAGCGGATAGGAATAAAACACGGGAAATGCGTTGATGATGACCTCATCAGGAATGTCTGGGGAATTGCCGCGTCAAAAAGAAAGGACCCTTCTCAGAGAAAACAATGCGGCTGTGTAGTTTCTAAAGATATAGGAGTAAATAACACATGTTTATTCGGATGCAGGTATTGTTATGCGACCTCCGGCATAAAAGCCGCCGAAAATAATTTTAAAAAACACAATAAAAACTCGCCCTCGCTTGTCGAAATGTACATGTCCCCGTAATTACGGCTTTTCACTGACACATACAATTGTTTTGCCTTACTGGCGTATATTTTATATAATATAGCTTACTTATTGATAGGAATTACGACACGAACAATTATGCTCCAGACAGATTTTCTTACAGGATTTTTGAGTAAAGAGTCTATCAATCTTACACTCGATAAGCTCAAAGCCGAATGCGACATCGATAAAAGCCATTTTTCGATGCTCGTACTGGACATCGACCGTTTCAAAACATATAATGACAAGTACGGCCATCTTTACGGGGATGATATGCTGAGATACTTTTCCGGCACGCTTCGCATGATCCTCGAATCATTACAGACTTTCATGTTCAGGTTCGGCGGGGATGAATTCATAATAGTCTTCCCGGGGAAGAGCGCTAAAGAGGTCTATGATATAACGCGTGATATTTTGAAGACGATGAAAAGAAGGCCTTTCCTGTCGAACGGGCGCATGTATAAATTGAGTTTCTCAGCCGGCATAACGACATATCCGAACGACGGGCAAGATACCGATGAAATTATCCGCAATGCCGATAAGGCAATGTATTTTTCAAAGGCGCACGGCCGCGGAAAAGCCATCATATAT
>JAPLMG010000214.1 GCA_026387165.1 Candidatus Omnitrophota bacterium | reverse complement strand
TCTGAGGGCGAAGCCCGAAGAATCTAAAGGAAAGATCCTTCGCCCTTCGGGCTCAGGATGACAGAAGTAAATAATCTTCTTTACGCTAATCTATTACAATTTTTAAATATTTTGTTATACTCTACTGTGGGTTATGTTTTTTCTTCGGAAGGGGGTCAGGACGAAGGGTGCTCGAGGAGAATATTTTGTTATTGACGCACGGCCACTTACCGGTCATCTGCCACCAGTATAATGCATTTAGCAACCTTATCTCTTCATTCGTTATTTTAGTTTCCATAAAAATTCCTCCTGTTACTTTGCCTGCGTAAGAATGATATTCTTCAATTCCTCAGGGCTTGCCTTAGGATTCTCAGATATCACCCGGGCAATGGTTCCGGCAGCATAAGCAGAAGCGATAGAAGTGCCAGCCCTGTTCCCGTGATAACCTCTGGTATAAAGATCCACTTCTTCTGAGCGAACAGACGCTTTATAGACATTGCCGTATTGATCAAGCGCTCCCACGGAGACCACTTCAGCGTATTTTGCAGGATAAGCCACGTCGCTATTTTGCGCGGTCGTCTTAACGGCCGTTGTCGCTTCGACAGTGGAATAATATGAATCGCTGAATTTATCATTATTTCCGCCGGCTGCCACCAGGATGATCCCTTTATCATGGGCCTTCTTTATTACGTCATACAGCCGCTGGCTGGGCTTCACTCGCAGTGACATATTGATCACCTTGACATCCCTGGCGATTGCCCATTCTATGCCTAAAATGACCGCATCCTCGCTGATCACTAACCCGTCCTTACCTATTACCTTAATAATGTAGAGTTCCGCTTTAGGACAGGATTCTTTTATGATCTCGGCCATTAAAGTGCCATGTCCGTTATTATCCCTTAAAGTATCATCCACGAGGCTTATTCCCTCTTTATAGGAGCTATCGGAGCCGGAATCCAAAATTGCCACTTTTACCGGCTCAAAAGCGTAAGCTTTTGATGTAATCCCCAGAAGCGCTCCCATCACCATCACCATCATCATCCTGCTCGTTCTTGTCTTCATTGGTCTCACCCCTCACCTATATAAAGAAGTAAGAACCGTGCCAAGCAAGGTATAAAAATAAAAAAAGCCACTTATTATTCATAAGTGGCTGTAGTACAAAGAGTTATACGTTTAACCAAATTCTTGAAACAGGAGAACTAATGAGGTATTTAGGAATGAATAGCTCAAATTTTGAGCAGATTAGCTAAAATAGAACTTAAAATGGTAAAATTTGTACCAGTTCTTTGGGGGAGAGGAAAGTATGAGGAAATTCCCTCTCCCCTTTAGGGGAGAGGGCAAGGGTGAGGGGTATTGGAATTACGGGGACATGTACATTTTGTACGTGTCCCCGTAATTCCCCATGCTTAGAGCGGTTAAAACTTGAAGTGCTTCTGCGGGTGAAGTCGCTTGATCTCTTCCTTTATTATCTCTATAAATTCACCGGCCGATTTTAGCGCTGCCTTCGTATCGGTCACGGAGACATGGAATTTCCACGGCTCATAAATAAAGCTGTTTCGATTTTTACGCATGTAGTCAAACTTCTCCATGAGCGCTTTGTACTTATCTCCTAGGAAATGCGATGTAACGTCAACCACGGTTTTATGCTGAAAATTAGTGGTCGGCCTGTAGCCTTTAATAAACAGAAATGCTCTTCCCGCATAAAGCATGGCCGTATAAGCGGTTTCGTAGGCGTGTCCTTCATCTATTGAGAGCAGCTTCTGGGCGACTTTAAGACCTTTTTCGGCGCTTTTGATCACCTTCTCTATCTGGTCGAACCCTATCTTCTCGGGCTTAATTAGTTTCTTTTCCAGATACTCATTCAAAAATTCCTTAGAGGTCATCCTCTCCTCCTTTGATAAATATTTTTTTCTCTTTTATCGTTTCTAAAATAAACGAATTCTTTTTCTTCTTCTCTTTTATATATTCGCTGTCCGTGTACCGCGTGTAATTAATTTCTCTAAAGAGCTTCTTCTCTAAAGCGCTTATAGCCAACACTAATTTATTCTCATCGATATTATCGCCTAATAAAAATATATCTACGTCGCTATCGGGCCTTTCATCGCCTTTGGCGAATGAACCGTATATAAAAGCTGTCTTGACACCTTTTAACTTAGCTAAAGAATCTTTAACGTGCCTTATCACGCCATCTGTTTTGGAAATAATGCTTTTTAGTTCCTCATAAACAGGGTTCTGCTTATTCAAAGAATAGAGCTTAATATTACCCACGCCTCTGACATTAAAAACTCCCGATAATGTAAGATTTTTAATCTCCCTATGGATGGTTCCGACCGATATGTGGCGTATGGAGGCAAGCTGCCTAACGTAGTACTCCTTTTCAGGGTTACTAAAAAAGGTGTTTAAAATGACCTGGCGTGTTTTTGAGCTTATAAGATTTTTAAGCATATGTTCTCTTTTTGAGAACGATTGTACTCATTTTGAGAACGAAAGTCAAGCGCATTCTACGCATTCTACGGATTAAATCCGCTATCGCAACGCAGCCCACACTGTCGGTGCATCCGCTCTATTCTCTATAGACTATCTCATCTTCCGTACCAGGCTTTCCGTATTCGCCTATGGAATAGAGATCAAATCTGTCTGAATGGGTGGAAAATGGGGACGGAAAATCACTGCTGTCCAAGTTAGCACAATTTCCCCCTCACCTTAATCCTCTCCCCCTTTGGGGGGCAAGGCTATCGGCAGTTTGTAGGCATATAGTTTTCCGTAGGAAAACTATATGGACAAGCAGTAGGCATCCGGTTTTTGGAATTACGGGGACATGTACATTTTGTACGTGTCCCCGTAATTCCCTGAGGCAGGAAACTAATGAGGTATATAGGAATGGACTATCTCAAATTTTGAGCAGATTAGTTAAAATAAAGCTTAAGATGGTAAAATTTTGACTTGGAAATTTACTCTATGCCGTGTTCTTTCATGCGGGCACGGAGGGTGTTCCTGCTGATTCCCAGGACTTTTGCGGATTGAGCCTGATTTTTATGGTTTGAGCTTAATACTGTCTCTATCAATCTCTTTTCGATACTGCCGCTCATCTTCTTGTAGAGAGCGCTATCCAGAAAGATCGAGTGATCTTTTAAGATCGGAGCCAATAATTCTTTGAGTAAGTTAGCGTAACTATCGGCTGCTCCCTGGGCGGGAGCCGGTCCCGGCTCCTTGGGTCCGGCAGGAGAAACCGGAAAATCTTCCAAAAATAAGATATCCTTTTTGCCCATCACTACAGCGGTATGTATCGCGTTTTCCAGCTCCCTGACATTGCCCGGCCAGCTGCATCCTGACAGAAAACTCATCGCGTCCGGATGGATCTTTTTTACGCTCTTATTGAATTCGCGGCTGAACTTCTGAAGAAAATAATCGACCAATAGCGGGATATCTTCCGCTCTCTGCCTTAAAGGGGGCATATAAATGGTAACGACCTTTAATCTGTAATATAGATCTTCGCGGAATTGCTTCTCTTCTATCGCCCGCCACAGGTCTTTATTGGTCGAGGTAATGACCCTCACATCCACCTCTATGGTCTCTTCGCTTCCTACCGGCTGAAAAGTATGTTCCTGCAATACTCTCAAGACCTTTGCCTGCGTGGGTAAGCTCATATCGCCTATCTCGTCTAAAAATATGGTGCCGCCTTCACACTGCTGGAATTTACCGATCCTTTTATTTATCGCGCCGGTAAAAGAGCCCTTGGCATGGCCGAAAAGCTCGCTCTCCAAAAGCGACTCCGGTATAGCCGCGCAGTTTACCGCCAAAAACGGCTTATCTTTTCTTAAGGAATTCTGGAATATCGCCCTGGCTACCAGCTCTTTTCCGGTCCCGCTTTCTCCG
>JAPLMG010000133.1 GCA_026387165.1 Candidatus Omnitrophota bacterium | reverse complement strand
CAACTTTTTCTATACCCGAGCTGTTCCATGCGAACTGTGGTTTTTCAATAAATCCAAGCCGGCAGAACTCAAAGATAAAGTCCTGATGATTGACGCGCGCAATATCTTCCGCAAGGTGACGCGCAAGATTTATGATTTCAGCCCGGAACAATTGCAAAATATCCTTTCTATCATCTGGCTTTATCGGGGCGAAACCAGGCGTTTTCATGACTTGGTGGTGGATTATATTTCCGCCACGTTCAATGAAGCCGAGAAAAGCATCGCTCCGGCACGAGACTATGAAACCGTTTTTGCCAAATTGAATAAAGAACTTCAGCCGTTTTTGGCCACACTTCCCCAAGACGGAAAACAAGCAGAAACAGTAAAAGAGTTAGCCGACTGTCTGCGGGCGTACACCAGTGCATGCCAGGTGTTTGCAAAAAAAGCGCAAGAAAAAAGCGCCTGGTGGAAAAAGCAAAACAAAGACAACATTCAACTTACCGAAGCACTAAAGGAATTAGAACCGCTCACCGAAGAAAATAACAAACTGATCAAAGAATCCGAACTGATGTATCGGCTCGCCAACCGTTTGATTGATGTGTGCCTGAATACTCACAGCGCCAAAGAGAGTGACGAGTGGAATACCCGAGAGATTTCTAACCTCAAGAAACAAACCGAAGAAGCGCGCGACACGGTGGTGAATCAATTAAAATTAGCCCGTTATTTCTATCATCAAGCCGAATGGCTCATCGAGCGCTTTCCAGAAGCGAAACTCCGCGATGTGGAGGGATTGGTGAAGCTGGTATATAAAGCCGAGCTCAAAGAAAACGACTGGAGCCTGACGCCGGGGAGATATGTAGGCGTGGCGCCGGAGGAAGTAGACCTGGATTTTGATTTTAGCGAAACCATGCGCACCATTCACGCGGAACTGGAAGGATTGAACGCCCAAGCCGTGGAATTGGCAGAAAAGATTAGTGAAAATTTTAAGAAGTTGGAGATATGAAGAAAAAGATAAAAATAATACCTGAGGCCAATTGCAGTTCGGGAAGAAAATCGCGCGGTCGCCAGCGCGACAGTGCTTCATTTCCGGCGCCGATCTCAAGCACGGAAATGCCGCAAAATTATGCTGTGGTTCTTGGCAAGATCAAAGAACGTATCCGCACGGAGCGTTTGCGTGTGGTTATGGCGGCCAACGCGGCGATGGTCCTCCTGTATTGGGACATTGGCAAGGAGATTCTGGAGCGGCAGGAGCGCGAGGGCTGGGGTACCAAGGTTATAGATCGCCTTTCGGCTGATCTGCGCGAAGCTTTCCCTGATATGAAGGGGCTTTCACCGCGCAACCTCAAGTATATGCGGGCATTCTCCACCGCATGGCCAGACAGGGAATTTGTGCAAGGACCTCTTGCACAAATTCCCTGGTACCACCACATCGCCCTTCTCGAAAAATGCCGATCCAGAGAAGAACGGCTATGGTACGCTGATCAGAGCGCAATGCATGGATGGTCCCATAATATCTTGTCGATACAAATTGAAACTCAAACTTACAAACGTCATGGGAGAGTAATCAACAATTTTTCTCGCATCCTGCCCCCCGAGCATTCTGACATGGCGGTGCAGGTATTCAAAGATCCGTATTTGTTTGATTTTCTGGGCACGGCCGATCCGCGATGCGAACGCGAGGTGGAGCAGGCCTTGGTCGATCATGTCCAAAAATTTCTCCTTGAGCTTGGAACAGGTTTTGCCTTTGTCGGGCGGCAGGTTCACCTGGAGTTCGCCGATGCGGATTACTACATTGACTTGCTTTTTTACCACCTGAAGCTTCGCCGTTATATAGTGGTCGAGCTCAAGGCTGTTCCGTTTGATCCCGGCTTTGCCGGTACGCTAAACATGTATCTTTCGGCAGTTGACGATCTGATGCGCCATCCGGATGACAAACCCGCCATTGGGTTGCTCTTGTGCCGATCAAAAAATAAAATGGTGGTCGAGTACGCTTTGCGTGATTTCAAAAAACCGATGGATGTGGCGGATTGGGAGACGGCGCTTGTCCATTCCTTCCCGCCGGAGTTCAAAGGAAGTCTGCCTACGGTCGATGAACTTGAGGCGGAGTTGATGAAAGAGGAAAATAAAATTAGTGAGAATTTTAAGAGATTAAAAATATGAAGTGGCAAATGGTACAGCTTCAACAAATTGCATCTGAAGAAAAAGGATCCATAGTGTCTGGACCTTTCGGTTCAAATATAAGCGCTAAATATTTTGTTGATGAAGGGATACCAGTTATTCGAGGTAATAATCTTACAAAAGGAGTACAAAAGTTTATTGATGACGGGTTTGTTTATTTAACAGAAACAAAAGCTGCAGAGTTTCGTAATTGTATTGCTATAAAAGATGATATTGTTTTTACGGCTGTTGGTTCAATAGGACAAGTAGGTGTTATTCCCGATAATACTAAATTCGAAAAATATGTAATTTCGAATAAACAATTAAGGGTTCGTATTGATAAAAAGAAAGCTGACCCGATGTTTGTCTATTACTGGCTATCTTGTCCGCGAATGACTGGCTATCTAGAAGGGATGAATAATGGAGGGGCAGTTCCATTACTTAATCTTGGGATTATCCGTAGAGTTCCTGTGCCATTACCACCAGTAGATACACAGGCTAGTATTGGTGCTGTTATATCTAATTTTAACGATTCAATCGACAATAACCGCCGGCGGATACGGCTTTTGGAAGAATCGGCGCGGCTCTTATTTCGCGAGTGGTTTGTGTATTTCCGCTTTCCCGGGCCTGAGAAGGTAAAGATAGTTGATGGCGTGCCGGAGGGGTGGGGAAAGGAGCATCTCTCAAAACTGGTAACTACACAGTATGGATATACGGAAACTGCATCGCAACAAGAAATTGGACCAAAATTTTTACGAGGGACAGATATCAATAAGACATCATATATCGATTGGGCTTCTGTTCCTTATTGTCCTAATGAGAAACTAGATTTTAGGAAATATTCTTTATCGCGCGGAGATATTTTAATTATTAGAATGGCTGATCCAGGTAAAGTTGGAATTGTAGAAGCAGAAATAGAAGCAATATTTGCATCATATCTTGTTAGACTCAAAGTTGTTAATAAAAGTATTTCGTCATATTATTTATTTTATTCATTATTGGATGATAAATACCAGGGATTTATAATTGGTTCAAG
>JAPLMG010000297.1 GCA_026387165.1 Candidatus Omnitrophota bacterium | reverse complement strand
ACAGGGCAGGGAAGCAGGGACGACCACATCGCGCCGCTATGGGCGCTCGATAAGACAGGCACAATCGGCAAGATAATTGAAATCAATGACAAATTACAAAATTCAAATGACAAATGAAATCCAAAATCCCAATGACAAAATTCAAAACCACCGTTTTGTCATTTGTGCTTTGACATTTGTCATTCAATTGTCATTTGTGCTTTGACATTTGTCATTGATCCTTGTTATCTTGTCGATCGTCCCTGCCCTGTCGAGCGCCCATAGGGGCGCGATGTGGTCGTCCCTGCTTCCCTGCCCTGTCAGTCTCTGAACGATCGTATCCGGAGCGAGATTACTCAAGAATTCACGCGCCAGCTCTACGTATTCGTCCTGACCTAACAACGTTATCTCGCCTCTTTTATACAATTCTTCCAGCTTACTTCCCTTCAGGATATGCAGCAGATGCACCTTTATCCCCTCTATCTTCAGCTCAGCCAGCTTCTTTGCGGTCGACATCATCTCTTCTTTAGTTTCTCCGGGAAGTCCTAAAATAACATGCGCGCATACGGGGATACCGAATTCTTTAGTCAGCTTAACGGCGTTCAAAAAATCATCGAATGTATGCCCGCGGTTTATTGACTTCAGGGTCTTATCATGGGCCGATTGCAGGCCGTATTCCAACCAGACCTCGTATCTCTCTTTGTATAAGACGATAAGCTCCAGTTTTTCGCGGTCTATAGCGTCCGGCCGGGTACCTATGGATATCCCTACTATGCCGTCAAATCCCGTTACCTGATCGTACGCTGCCTTTAATTTATCCGCGGGCGCGTACGTATTTGTGTGCGCCTGAAAATAGGCTATGAATTTTTTGGCGTTTTTTGCTTTTTTTAGATATTCCATCCTTGTTTCGAGCTGTTTTTGGACTGGAAGGCCTGTATCTATGTAAGAAGCGCGCGAGCCTTTGCTGTTACAGTATATGCATCCGCCGCTCTCTATATTCGGACAGGAGAATCCCGCGTCGAGAGCGATCCTGTATACCTTGCACCCGTATTTTGACTTAAGGTAATCGTTGTAAAGGATCATGTTACGCTCGTCATTGCGAGGAGCCTGTTGATAAAATATTGGGCGACGAAGCAATCTCTAAATGAGATTGCTTCGCTCACTTCGTTCGCTCGCAATGACGACGAAGCTTTTCTATCCATATCATGAGTATAGATATCGCTGCCGGGGTGACGCCTGAGATGCGCGATGCCTGGCCAAGATTCAGCGGCCTTATACCGGAGAGCTTCTCCTTTATCTCGCTCGAAAGGCCGTTGATAATTTTGTAGTCTATATTTTCCGGCACTCTTATCCTCTCTAACTTATCGAACCTGCCAACGTCGCTTAACTGTCTTTTTATAAAGCCCTCGTATTTGATCTCTATTTCGACTTCGTTTATTTCATCGGGCGAAAGTACCGGATTTCCACTCCGGGGGTGTAAAATTTCCACCCCCGGAGTGGAAACGGTGATAACGTCTGCATACGATATTCCGGGACGCCTTAAGGCCTTCTCCATGCGCGTATTTTTTAATCTTTTTATTTCTTTCTCTATACTCTCTTTCTTCTTCATGACGGCGCTGTATATCTCTTCACTGACCAAACCTATTTTTTTGCCTATCGGCGTAAGCCGTAAGTCGGCATTATCTTCTCTAAGTATGAGGCGATACTCTACGCGCGAAGTGAACATCCTGTAGGGCTCACTCGTCCCTTTAGTTACAAGATCATCGATGAGGACGCCTATGTAGGCCTGGGAGCGGTCCAATACAAGAGGATCTTTGCCCTTTATCTTCAAAGAGGCGTTTATTCCGGCCATAAGCCCGAGCGAGGCGGCTTCTTCATATCCTGTAGTGCCGTTTATCTGGCCCGCCAGATAGAGCCCGGGAATAGTCTTTGTTTCTAATGTGGGGAGAAGCTGGGTCGGGTCCACGTAGTCATATTCTATACCGTAGCCGGGCCTCACTATTACGGCATCTTCCAACCCTTCTATAGAGTGAACTATCTTTTCCTGGACGTCGACAGGTAAGCTTGTAGATATACCGTTTGGATAGTATTCATTAGTGTTGAGGCCTTCCGGTTCGATAAATATATGGTGCCTGTCCCGGGCCGGAAACCGGTATATCTTATCCTCTATGGATGGGCAGTATCGTGCACCCGTTCCTTTTATCTTTCCGGTGAACAATGGCGACCTGTCAAGGTTGGACCGTATTATTTCATGGGTCTTAGAGTTAGTGTATGTTATGTAGCAAGGCAGCTGGGGACTTATCATTCTTTTTGTCTGGAATGAAAAAGGCCTTATATCTGTATCGCCATTTTGCATTATAAGCTTATTGAAATTTATGGTCCTGCCGTCTAAGCGGGCGCAAGTTCCTGTTTTAAGCCTCCCCATATTCAGGCCAAGATCTTTTAACGAGATAGAGAGCTTTTTTGAAGGCCCCTCTCCCATCCTGCCGCCATCGAAATGCTCCAATCCTATATGCATCAGGCCGTTTAAGAAGGTGCCGGGAGTTATTATAAGGGCCTTACAGTATAGAACTTCGCCCAAAGAGGTCTTTATTCCGCTTAAGGCGCCGTCCTTTATAAGGATCTCTTCGGCAAGGGCCTGCTTGACATCAAGATCCGGCTGGCCTTCAATGATAGCTTTCATGAAGAGACGGTACGCATGCCGGTCTACCTGCGCTCTGGTAGACCTGACTGCCGGCCCTTTTCGCGTATTCAGGAGCCTGAATTGTATCGCGGTGGCATCGGTGACTTTGGCCATCTCGCCACCGAGCGCGTCGAGCTCTTTTACCAGCTGTCCTTTAGCAAGGCCGCCTATCGCGGGGTTGCAGGACATATGGCCTATCGTATCGGCATTTATAGTGAGCAAAAGCGTCTTACATCCCAGCCTTGCCGAGGCCAGACTTGCTTCACAGCCTGCGTGCCCTGCGCCTATAACTATACAGTCGTAATTTAACACCACTCTACCTTGCCTTTTTGCATAGATTAGTGTATACTTACTATTGGATGACAACAGCATATTAGCCCGTTCTCGGGTTTAAAGGTACAAGTTACCTACAATGAGCTGTTGCCATCCTTTTTATTTACCCTTTGATAGATTCAGGGTAAATAATCCCGAGCAAGGCTTTATATGAAGTCAGGCCGCGTCGAGGGATTATTGTAGGACTTGCTTGCGGGTTTACTTCCTGTAGCCCGCTAGGCTATAGCCTAGCAGTAGCCCGACAGGCTATAGCCTATCAGCAGGCACTAATTTTACGTGGTAAAATTAGTAGGCATAAAATTTCTTAAGAAATTTTGTAGAACTTATCTATAGCGGCCATTACTTCTTGCGGAGTATCCACGACGGAAAATAGCTTTAAATCCACCTTATCTATCGTTCCCTCCGGGAGAAGAGTATTTTTTATCCATGATATCAGCCCTTTCCAGTATTCTTTACCCACTAATATTACCGGAAACGGATCTACGCGTTCTGTCTGCACCAGGGTCATGGCTTCGAAGAGCTCGTCCAATGTTCCAAACCCGCCCGGAAAGACCACGAATGCTTTTGAATATTTGGCGAACATCACCTTCCTGCAGAAGAAGTATTTAAAGTCTATCAACCTCGTAACGTACTTATTCGGATGCTGCACGATAGGTATAAGTATATTCAGCCCAACCGAATCACCGCCGGCCCTTTTCGCGCCCTTATTTCCGGCCTCCATGATGCCGCCACCGGCCCCCGTTATTATGGAATAGCCGTTTTTGGCGAGTAGATAAGCGGTCTCCTCGGCTGTCTTATAGTATCTCCTGGTAGATTTCTTGTGTTTTGCCGAACCGAATATTGAAACCGCTTTCTTGATATTTGAAAGCTCTTCAAAGCCGTCAACGAACTCGCTCATTATACGGAATATGCGCCACGGATCTTCTTTTATGAAATCCTGCTTAAGGTAGGGCATATGATTAAAGCTTGATTACCGAGTCGTAGGTACCGAACGGGTTCTGCTCTTTTTCCGCGTTCCGGGAGTCCAGCAGCCACTCGCCGTCCACGACGAACTTATATCTGTACTTTCCGGGCGTGAGAGCGAACTTCTTCTGCCAGCTTCCGTCATCGAGCTTAGCCAGGCGGCTAGCATCATTTATCTTCCAGTGATTAAAGTCCCCCACTATATAGACCTCTTTTGCCCGAGGCGCGTTTACGGAGAAGATAGTACCTCTCTCTACAGGTTCCTCGGCCGGCTGTATTGCCGGTATCCGGGGCATGACCGGCAAAGCCGCTTCTTCCTGTTTAAAGGCGACTTCCGCCAGGGCCTGTTTGAACTCTTCCGCCCCCTCCATCCTTATAACCTCCTGGGCAAGAGCCATGTGGTCAAGCGCGCCGTTAGACTTGCTGTCGAACCGCAATACCGATACGCCCTGCGCTACGGATTTTTTAAGCGTGACATTCAGCCTTATTATCGTTTCGAGAAGCTGATCCTTGAAGAATGTCTTTATCTCGTTCAGCATGGTTTCGGAATATTTAAGTCTTCTGTCGTAAAGAGTGGCGAGAGCTCTTACTTGAGGGGCGTGGTTTATCTTCAACTGTATCAGCTCTATCATGCCCAACAGTTTTCCTACGCCCATCAGGGAGAAAGCGCCCATATCTACAGGGACTATGACAAGATCAGCCGCTCTGAGCGCGTTAAATGTCAGGAATCCCAGGCTCGGCGGGCAGTCGATTATCGTATACTCATAGTTCAGTTGGCCTGCATTTATAGATTCGAATACTTTAGATACCGCGCCCTCGGTGTCTTTCAGCTCCTGCTCCAGCGTGCTTAAAAGGATGTTAGATGGGATCATATCGAAGTTTTCGGATATGTTGATCACGCAGCGGACGATGTCGCGCCTCTTTTCGTTGTTATCGGTGAGAACGTTGTAGA
>JAPLMG010000271.1 GCA_026387165.1 Candidatus Omnitrophota bacterium | reverse complement strand
GCGAGTGGTACATGGTGGAGATGACCAGAGTCGAACTGGCGACCCCTTCGTTGCGAACGAAGTGCTCTTCCAACTGAGCTACATCCCCACGACTGTGAAATACTATATAACAGTCCTGCTTATCCAGTCAAGATAATCTCTGCTCCCTGAGACAATAGGCACCGCTATTATCTCCGGGACTTCGTAGCTGTGAACACGCTTTATCTCTGCTTCTATCTTTTTAAAATTCGATCTCACCGTCTTCATCGTCACCAGAAGCTCGGCGGCGCTATCGAGCTTCCCCTTCCACCAGAACCTCGATTCTATCTTCGGCAGGATATTGGCGCACGCGACAAGGCGTTTCTCCAGAAGCCTGCCGGCGATCCTGCGGGCCTCTTCGCGTGACGCGCATGTGACCATAATTATAACGCAATTTTTAGCCATGGGATCAAATTAGACTATCAGCTTCTTTGTTTGGCGGGATTCGAACGCTCTATCCTATGTAAGATTCCCTATCATTGGGCTGACGGCTTCCTGGATCAGCACCCAGTCCTGCTGATTATGTACGGCGAACTTCTGCTTCCTCTTCCATCCGCCTTCGGGTTTCTTCTGCCAGAGATAAAAACAGACCTGCTTCCTGCCGTAACTTTCCAACAGGACCACCGCGGACCACCATCCGAAACGCTTGTTGATGGTCTTATGACCGAGAACCTTCAGCGGAGGAATTATCGGTACCTGTTCTTCGTCGCGCGTAATTTTATTTTCGACCATGCGAGCCTGCCTTTCTACCCCTCGACTTCGTCCTTCGATATACTCAGAACAGCCCTGAGCCTGTCGTCCTTCGACTTCGCTCAGGACGATCCTGAGCCTGCCGAAGGGTCGAAAGGCTGCCAAATTTTGTATACACAAAATTTGGTGCCTACTGCTTGTCTATAGCCTCTTGGGCTATCTTCTCAAATATACCCGATAATCGGACCCTGAGGTCTCGACTATAACATGGCCTTCTCTTGACAGCCATCCTATACTCATCAGCACCCTGTCCCTATCGGTATTTATAGAGCCGGCGATCTCTTTGAGAGAGCCCTTACCGTGAGTGTCGAGGTAATGCCAAATATCTCCGGCTGTAATTCCTATCTCGGTGATCATATTTTAACCCTCCCCGCGTTATCCCTCTTGTCCTTCGACAGGCTCAGGATAGCGTCCTGAATCCATCTACAGACGCTTATTGTAGCTGCCGCAAAGAGGGCAGACCGTTATGTCGTCGTGCAGGCTATCTATGTAATCGTGAAAACATATGGAGCACTTCCAGACAAACTCCGCATTATTGACAGATCCGGAAACGCCCCTCATCCTCCTATATCCCAGTATAGCCCATATAACCAATATGGCTACGACAGAGAACAGAGTATAGAAGAATACCAGCGTCGCTACGTCTATCCTTATCATAATATTACCATATAATACCGCAAATACAAATAATTATTGGGAACTGCCCGGATCCATCTTATTGCCGTCAATGGCCGATATAACAAGAGCGGTCAACATTTCATCGGCCTCGAAGATATCGGTTCCGGCGCCCAAATCAGCCTGGGTATAAGCGTCCGGACCGGCCTTCTCCATTATAAGGGCGGATGAATTTTCTATCTCGGAAAGATATCTCTTCTCCGGGATGGAGCGCTCATGCACGGCGGAACTCACCTCTAATATGATAGTCTCCAATATGGGCCCCAGGAATGAGACGCTCGAGAATTTTGGCGGCTTGGTATCTTTGGGCACTACCACTACGGTCAGCGCCGACAGCCAGAACAAGTGCCATACGGCTGAAAATAGAATTGCCGATAAAAGTACGCGGTCTTTTCTCATTTCATTGATTTGTCGCTATGTTGATCTGCGAAACGCCTTCCCTTCTGCATGCATCCCATATCTCCACTATGCGTCCCAGCGGAGCGCGGCTATCGGCCTTTATCAATAATCCCATCTTCTCCTTTGCCAGTATCTTTAAGCGCGATGCAAGCTCTTCGGCGGTGATCTGCCTGTCCTCCAGATATATTTTGTCGTCTTTGGTTACGATGATAGTAACATTATCCAGCTGCATAACTTCGCTCGTCACGGCTTTCGGCAGGCTCACCTTTATACCAGGCTGGAATATGAAACTCGACGTAAAAAGAAAAAATATGAATAGAAGGAAGAATATGTTAACCATCGGAGTGAGATCGATCATTCCCTTCTCTATCTTAAGCCGCCTCTTAAACTTCATACGTATCCCTTCTCGACGATAATAGATTGACCAAGTCTGTAGCGCTCCTCTCCATATCATAAGCCAGGCTATCTACCTGATTCACAAGGTAGTTATACG
>JAPLMG010000109.1 GCA_026387165.1 Candidatus Omnitrophota bacterium | reverse complement strand
TGTGTAACGCCGCTTCAGGCTGTACCTCGCAAGTTCCGCCATCGGAACAAGCGAAAAAATTTTATAGCATGAACGGCTATTAGAGTGTTGTAAAACCTAAAACTAAGTTATGTGAGCACAATAAAAATGTTAGGTCTTTTGTGAAGGAGACAAACGGTTATATTTAAGGACTTTTACATACTTAAATGAACCGAGGATGTTCGCCTTCGCATTCGGTAGTATTACTATAGAATGCTTCGGCGAAATCTCTCCGAAGCACTGAACCTATCGCTGGTTGAATGCGAAGGAGGATTTGAGGGCCCTTCCATGGGCCCGAGTTCCGCAGGTTCCCGTTTTTATCCTGAACAAAAGACCGGCCCAGGCTACTTAAGACGAGGGGGAACATTTTTCCTATAAGATTTTTATCATATTTGTGCTAACATAACGAAAGTTTTAGGTTTAGAGGAAGAGATGAAGAGAGTTACTTATAAGACGGCAGGAGTGGATATTGACAAGGCGAACGCACTTGTGAAAGATTATAAGCGTTTTGCGAAGTCTACGGCGATAAAGGGCGTGATAAGCGATATAGGAAGTTTCGGAGGGTTCTTCCGCCCGGATCTAAAGAGGTTTAAGGACCCCATCCTCGTAGCTTCTACTGATGGCGTCGGAACAAAACTCAAGCTCGCGTTTTTAGCCGATAAACATGACACGGTCGGCATAGACTTAGTCGCCATGAGCGCCAATGATATTCTGTGCTCAGGCGCTGAGGGCCTATTTTTTCTCGATTACATCTCAACCGGCAGGATAAAGAGCCAGGTTTTAAGAGATATCGTGAGCGGCATCGCGAAAGCGTGCAAGGAGGCCGGATATGCCTTGATAGGCGGAGAGACCGCCGAGATGCCGGGTATGTATAAGGACGGGGAATACGATCTCGCCGGTTTCGGAGTGGGCATAGTCGACAGATCCAAAATAATTGACGGCAGGAGCATCAAGCTTGGCGATTGTATAGTAGGTCTCGAGTCGAGCGGCCCGCACTCAAACGGCTACTCCCTGATCAGAAAGATATTGACGGAAAAAGAGTTGAAGAAACATTCAAAAGAACTTTTGGCCCCGACGTGCCTCTATGCCAGGCCGGTGCTTGCGCTTAAAAATTTGAGGATCGATATAAAAGGGATAGCCAACATAACGGGAGGCGCCTTTTATGATAAGGTGCCGCGCATAATCCCGAAGGGTCTCGCGATAGAGATCGATAAATATTCATGGCCGGTACCCGCGATATTTTCATTGGTACAGAAAAAGGGCAATGTCGACGACAGGGAAATATACCGAACTCTCAATATGGGTATAGGCATGGTCTTGGCGGTCTCTAATCGCGATGCCAGGAGAGTGGTACGGATATTGGGCGATAACGGCGTAAAGAGTTACGCCATCGGCAGAGTGGTGAAAGGCAATAGAGAAGTCGTTGTGCAATGACAAATGTCAAAATTCAAATGACAAATGAAATTCAAAATTCCAAATCTAAAATCTGTTTTTTGTTATTTGACATTTGATTATTTGATATTCAATTGACATTTGTGCTTTGTCATTTGACATTAAAGTCAGGTGTTTCTATGAAAGTACTGGTTATAGGCTCGGGCGGAAGAGAGCACGCGCTTTGCTGGAAGATAGCAAAGAGTAAGCTTTGCGATAAGCTTTATTCGGCGCCGGGCAATGGCGGCATATCCGAAACGGCCGAACTTGTAGATATAAAAGCTGATGACATCACCGGCCTTTTGAATTTCGCTAAAGAGAAAGAGATAGGCCTGACTGTCGTGGGGCCGGAGGCCGCTCTGGTCGCGGGAATAGTCGATAAGTTCGAATCGGAAGGCTTAAAGATATTCGGCCCTTCAAAGAGCTGCGCCCTCATCGAGGGCAGCAAGGTATTTTCAAAAGAGCTTATGAAGAGACGGGGTATCCCCACCGCGGATTTCAAAGTATTCGGCAATGCCGGCGAAGCTCTTAAGTATATTGCCGTAAATCATGCGCCTCTGGTGGTGAAAGCCGACGGATTGTGCGCGGGTAAAGGCGTTCTGGTATGCGATGGCATATCGTCCGCCAAAGATGCGGTGAATGAGATGATGGTGAAGAGGTCCTTTGGCGATGCGGCAAATAAGATCATCATAGAAGAGTGCCTGATCGGCGAAGAGGCTTCGATAATAGTAGTGTCCGATGGTAAGAACGTGGTGCCTCTTGCCTCGAGCCAGGACCATAAGAGAGTTTTCGATGGCGATAAAGGGCCCAACACGGGCGGAATGGGGGCTTATTCTCCGGCGCCTGTGGTTACCGCCGCCGTCTTTAAAAAAATTATGGACAAAGTCATATCGCCCATGATAAGAGGCATGGCCGAAGAAGGCAAGCCTTACAAGGGTATACTCTATGCCGGTATAATGCTGACTAAAGAAGGCCCGAAAGTGCTTGAGTTCAATGCCCGTTTCGGCGATCCGGAGACGCAGGCTATCATGCCGAGGCTTAAGAGCGATCTTGTGGATCTCATGATGAGGTCGATAGAAGGAAGATTAGAGAATTATTCGCTCGATTGGGATCCCAGACCGTGTGTTTCGATTGTGGCGGCATCAGGAGGGTATCCGGGCAAATACGAAAAAGGGATCGAGATCAAAGGCTTAGATCTTGTCAAAGAGATGAAGGATGTGGTAGTATTCCATGCCGGGACCAGGTCCGGCAAGCGCGCTACAGACGGCAGCAGCACATTTTTGACCAACGGCGGAAGAGTTTTGAATGTCACAGCTTTGGGCCCGGATATAAAAGACGCCATCGATAATTGTTACAACGCTCTGGGCAAGATATCTTTTGACAGGATGCACTATCGCAGAGACATAGGTTCCAGAGCAGTTGGAAATGTCAAATGACAAATATCAAATGACAAATGAAATTCAAATACCAAATGACAAATTCCAAAATCGTAGTTTTGTCATTTGAATTTTGACATTTGTCATTAATTTGTCATTTGTGCTTTGGTATTTGTTATTATACAAGGGAGAGCTAATCTATGAAGAGGGCAAGAGTAGCAGTTATAATGGGCAGCGATTCCGACCTGCCGACTATGAACGAGGCGGTAAAAGTGCTGACGGAATACGGCGTCGGGATAGAGGTCAGGATATTATCCGCGCACCGCTCGCCCGATGACACCGCGAAATTTGCTAAGAACGCGCGGGAAAAGGGGTTCTCCGTCATCATAGCGGGCGCCGGCGGCGCCGCTCATTTAGCCGGAGTGGTGGCCAGCCACACTACGCTTCCCGTAATAGGCGTTCCGATGGAGACTAAAGAGCTCAAAGGCATAGACTCGTTTTTATCCACGGTACAGATGCCTTCCGGCGTGCCTGTGGCGACGGTCGCGATCGGGAAGGCGGGCGCCAAGAACGCGGGGATACTGGCGCTCCAGATTCTGGGCGTTAGCGACAGGGCCATGGCAAAAAAATTAGACAACTTGAAGAGATCTCTCGTTGAAAACGTACGTAATAAAAATAGATCCCGCAAATCCGGATAAGAGCAAGATAGCTGTTGCGGCCAAGATAATAAGAGAGGGCGGCCTTGTCGTATTTCCTACGGAGACCGTCTACGGGATCGCGGCAAACCTTCTTAACGGAAAGGCCGTGGAGAGGCTTTGCAGGGTGAAGGCCAGGCCCGAAGGGAAGCCGTTCACAGTACACATATCCGATCTTAAGATGATCCGGGATATGGGATGCGCGATCACCGGTACAGCCGAAAAGTTAATGGCTCGATTCTGGCCGGGGCCTCTCACGATAATTTTAAAGTCGCATAAGGGCCAGATGATAGGCTTCAGGATGCCCGCAAATAAGGCCGCGCTCGAACTCATAAGGGCATCGGGCGTTCCCATAGTCGCACCGAGCGCAAATTTGAGCGGCAGATCAGCGCCGGTCACGGCGGAGGAGGCCATGGCGGATCTTGAAGGCAAGATCGACATGGTCATCGACGGCGGCAGGACCGAAGTCGGGCTTGAGTCTACCGTAGTGGATCTGACAGTGGATCCGTTCAGGATCCTGAGGGTGGGCGCCATAAAACCGGAACAAATATTGAAATTTATTACTCAGGGTAAATAAGGATAGGAATTAATTGAAATTAGGAAATTAGGAAATTTATTGTCCGGGGGTAAACAACAAGTTTCTACAAATTTCAATAAATTTCGATAGTTGAAAATGTCCAAAATAAAATCAGTCTTATTCGTTTGCACCGGGAACAGCTGCAGGTCTATAATGGCCGAGGGGTTCCTGAAGAGGACGCTCAAAGAGCTTGGCAAAGATAATATTATGGTGAGCTCTGCCGGGGTGAGCGCCATTGACGGATTTGGCCCGACACGCGAGACGCTAGAAGTTATGAAGCGCGAGGGTGTAGACGTCTCCGATTTTAAATCCAGAAGCCTTAACGACGCCATGATAATAAGCGCCGACCTTATACTCGTTATGGCGGCCCACCATATGAGTGATATAATAGCGCGCGTTCCGAAGGCCGCTTCCAAAACGCATATACTTAAACAATACGGGCAACGCGACAATTCATATATCCGCCTGGGTATGGACATATCGGATCCCATAGGCAAGCCTGTCAAAGTGTATGAATACACGCTCGGTGAAATAAAGAGAGAAGTTGATAGGATAGCGCGCGTCATTGCGAGGAGCGATAGCGACGAAACAATCTCTGGCTAGAGATTGCTTCGGGCCTTCGGCCCTCGCAATGACGGTGTTTTTATCATTGTGACACGGTCTGAATTATAGAAGGAGTAACGGGATGAAGATAGCGATAGGAAGCGATCACGGCGGCTACGAGCTGAAGAGCAAGCTCATCGAATACCTTAAGGAAGAAAAATATAAAATAGACGATCTGGGAACGCACTCTAAAGAGTCTTGCGACTATCCGCTGATCGGCTTCGATGTGGCTAAGGCCGTCGGAGACGGTAAGGCCGACAGTGGCATACTGATATGCAGGACGGGCGTGGGCATGGCGATAATAGCGAACAAAGTTCATGGCGTTAGAGCTGCCGCGTGTTATGACAAAGAGATGGCAAAAACCGCGAGGGAGCATAATAACTGCAATGTCATAGTCTTCGCCGCCAGTTATTCCGATTTTAAACAGGCTCTGGATATGCTCAAGATCTGGCTTACCGCCGAGCCGTTGGGTGACCGCCATGAAAGGCGAGTGAAGCAGATAAAGGAGATAGAATTGAAACTGACCCGTTCGACGCGGCCTGCCGATAAACAACGGCCTTGCTCAGGGTCATCCTGAGCAAGCGACCCTTCGACAGACTCAGGGAGCGCGTCGAAGGATGAAGGAAAATAAAAGATGAACATTCTAAAGAAACAAGACCGGGAAGTTTATAACGCCATCCTGAGCGAAGCGAAGCGCGAGAACGATAATATAGAGTTGATAGCCAGTGAAAATTTCGTGAGCGAGGCCGTCCTGGAGGCCCAGGGCTCCGTCCTTACCAATAAATATGCCGAAGGTTATCCCGAAGCGAGGTGGTATAACGGCTGTGAATTCGTAGACGACGTCGAGCGCCTGGCGATCGCCAGGGCAAAAAAACTTTTTGGCGCGGAGCATGTGAATGTGCAGCCTCACTCGGGCACGCAGGCGAATATGGCCGTCTACTTCGCTATGCTGGAGCCGGGCGATACCGTTATGGCGATGGATCTGGCTTGCGGGGGGCACCTTTCACACGGCCATCCTCATAATTTTTCAGGAAGGCTCTTTAAGATGGCACCGTACGGCGTGGATAGAAAGACGGAGGCGCTCGACTACGGCCAGATCATGGAGCTTGCCAAGGAGAGCAAGCCAAAGATGATACTCGTAGGGGCATCGGCATACCCGAGAGCGATAGATTTTAAAAAATTCAGAAGCATCGCCGACGCGGTAGGGGCTTTTATATTTGTGGACATAGCCCATATAGCCGGGCTCGTCGCGGCGGGGCTTCATCAAAGCCCCATGGAATATGCCGAATTTGTGACTTCGACCACTCACAAAACATTAAGGGGCCCGAGGGGCGGGTTGATAATGTGCAGAAAAGAGTTCGCCAAAAAGATAGACAGCCAGATCTTCCCGGGACTGCAGGGCGGGCCGCTGATGCATGTTATAGCGGCGAAGGCCGTATGCTTCAAAGAGGCGCTCGAGCCCGGATTCAAAAAATATCAGTCGCAGATCCTGAAAAATTCCAAGGCCCTCTCCCTCGAAATGGCAAAGTTAGGGTACAGGATCGTCGCGGGCGGAACGGATACGCATCTATTCTTAGTCGACCTGACAAGCAAGAATATCACGGGGAAAGAAGCGGCCGCCGTTTTGGACAGGACCGGCATCACTGTCAACAAAAACCTTATCCCTTACGACAAACTATCTCCCTTTGTCGCCAGCGGTATCCGTATCGGTACACCGGCTGTTACGACGCGCGGGATGAAGGAGCCCCAGATGAAAAAAATAGCCGAGCTTATAGATAAAGTCCTGACCAGCCCCGGCGATGAAAAGAATATCGGACATGTCCGTAAAGAAGTCAGCGCTCTTGTAAAAAAATTTCCGCTGTATAAGGGCTTGATCAGGAGACTTGAAAAATAATGCGAACAAAACGAAATACGAAATACGAGATACGAACGACGGACATGCGTCCCAGTTGGGATGAGTATTTTTTAGACATAGCGGATCTCGTATCAAAACGTTCGACCTGTTTGAGGCGCAGAGTAGGCGCGGTGCTCGTTAAAGACAAGAGGATGCTGGCCACCGGATATAACGGCGCTCCGTCGAGGATCGCTCATTGCAGTGAAGCCGGATGCATGCGCGAGAAGCTAAAAGTTCCTTCAGGCGAGAGGCACGAACTCTGCAGGGGCCTGCACGCCGAACAGAACGCTTTTCTACAGGCCGCCCTCCATGGCACGAGCTTAAAAGACGCGGTACTATATTCCACAACGCAGCCCTGCATAATATGCGCCAAGATGGTCATCAACGCCGGCATAAAGGAGATCGTGATAAGGGGCGATTATCCCGATCCGATGGCGCGCCAGATATTACGCGAAGCAAAAGTCAAAGTCCGCATAGTAAAATGAAAGGTCGTAAATTGCGTTATGTCCGTGACTTGTTGTCATTCCCGAATGCTTCAATCGGGAATCTAAATAAATGGATGCCCGCCCTTCGACTTCGCTCAGGGCATGCTTTCGCGGGCATGACAATAATTGTGCTTTTTTTATGCCTTACCCTGGCGGGATGCCAAAGCGTGCCGCTGAAAGACGGCGAGCTCTATTTAAACAAAAGCACCTCTGCGAGCATGAACGACTTTGGCGTCGCAAAGATGAGAAGCCAGTTTTAAATGAGATGCCCATACTGCGGCAATAAAAAAGACAGCGTAATAGACTCCCGCATGTCGCGCAACGCCTCGAACGTTCGGCGCAGGCGCGAGTGCCTGAAATGCAAGCGCCGCTTCACGACCTACGAATACGTCGAGCGGATCCCTCTCATGGTAAGAAAGAAGGACGGCAGGCGCGAGGCCTTCGACAGAGAGAAACTGATGAACGGCATTCTCGTCGCGTGCGAGAAGAGGCCGGTCAGTATGAAGCGCGCCGAAAAGTTAGTCGACGAGATAGAGAGACAATTAGAGAAGAAGCACGAGAAGGAAGTAGCCTCGAAAGATATCGGTGAGCTCGTCATGAAGGGCCTGCACGGTATAGATGAGATAGCCTACGTGAGGTTCGCCTCGGTCTACAGGCAGTTCCGGGATGTAGGTCAGTTCATGAAGGAATTAAAGACTTTCTTAAAATAAGTCCGCACAAGTACCCACATCGAACTATCCAAAGCCAAGTAATCAAAATTAGGACATAAAAAAGTTAGAATTATTACTTGAATATACTACAAGCGATGGTATACTCATATCCATAACATTAAAGCAACAAAAAGGCAAAAAATATGCGTTTATATCTTCGAAAGATTATTTCAACGATTACTCTGGTCGCGTTACTTTCTACCTCAATACTGGTAGATCTATTCGCAGATCAGAACTCGTCTAATCTCGCGCCCTGGCTTACTTTGAGCGGCGGAAACGCGCAAAGGCTTGTATATTTCGCGCTTCATGTCCCGCGCATAACATACGCTGAAAGCGAGGGCGCAAAAGAGCTGCTTGAGCGTCATTTTGCCGATGCGCTTCTTCTCCCAAACGGCAGCTGCCTCGTTGATAAGTCCATATTTGATAATGACGCGAGCGTTATAAAGCTTTTTGAGACCCGTGACATACCCGAGATCCTGAAAGAGGCGGAGGCTTCCCCGGCAGTCACTCGCGTCCTTTTCAGGCTTACCCGCGTAGTCCTCCATGAAAATGTCGAAAAACTTATGCGCGTTATCGCGGCGACCGACCACGTCAGATATACGGATATGGCGGCCCTCGTTTTTTCACAGAAAAAGATAATCGGCGCTTATAGCGAGTATCTTCCCGGCTCTTCGCGTAAGAGGCCTGCCACCGGAGATCTTCTATTAAACGATATCGTGGCGAGCGCTTTTGAACTTATATTGCTCAAAAGGGGGGGTATCATCGATGAAGGCGGTATGAGCGCGGCTGAATCGGCTTTCGCGAGGGAGGCCGAGCTTGTTTTCGCGGCCAACAGGCACAACTATTTCAACGCTCCTTTCTGGGATGAACGCGAGCTCAATACTGCCGTGACGAAATCGCTCCATATAGGGTACGCCGGCCCTATGAGCGCTCATCCGAAAAAGCCGGACACAAAAACAGGCGAGCCTGCCCGGGAAAACCCGAAGACGCTAAAAGAGAAGATCTCCATCCTGAATAAGGATCTCAAATTCACAGCGTCTGGTACGTTTGAGAAAAGATTCGCTCTCTATTATATACTGCGCCTCGCGCTGATATCGGACGCCGACCAGAATAAGGCGGATGACTTCAAGCTTCACTATCGCCAGATGCTGGCCCTGCTTGAAACGATAGGCACGGACTTGAAGACCGTTAAGGACAACAAGATAGCGAAGCTCGCGAAAGAAGTTGCCGAGAGCGGGAGGATCCCGGATTTTGTCCTTGGCCAAGCCTATACCATGACCACAGCGGCGGAAGTCGCGTCCGCGATTCGCAAAGAACTCACCGGGCTGGCGACGCTGGAATTTGACAAAAAGACGCGCGCAGGGATAGACACCGCGATCACTGATATTGTAGATGAGCTTTATGATGACGAGGCCGCTCGCCAATCGATGAAGGAAGATCTCACATCCGATATAAAAACATACCATTTTGCTAACCTCATACCTATAGATTCACTCGAAGACGACTTTTCAATTCACCGGGAATCATACCGAGATAAGCTCATATCATTACCGGCGGCTCTTGGAGCATACGCTTGCAAGATTGCAGGGGAAGACCTGGTATTGACCCACATCTTCAGTGACGGCGCTATGATAAGGCCGGCTCTTGTTCACGAGATATTTCATTATCTTGCCGATCGCGGTGAAATAAAGATGCCGCCGGAAGCGGAGAGCATCACATTCACCGCGCAATTTCTGGACGCGATCACCAAAGCGCCGGGCGGCAATAAAGAGAAGGCCTTAGATGATATCGGGCGGCCAACCGGACTGCCGTTATTCAGAGAGCTTCTTAACCGCGGCCTGGAGCTTGGGCATAAGGGTGAAGTCGGTTTTAAAGTCCTTCCCGGGTTAACAGGAGAACGCGCGGAATACTTCTCTTTAAAAGGCCTGCTTTTGGAGGCACAGATAATATTCAAAGATAACGGCCTCGATCCGGCGCCCTTAGACCATCCATACGCGGCCCAGATGGCCATATCGGCCATACTTACCGGACAGCTCCTGGGCCTGCACGAAAAGGAAGGCGTCAAACCACTGCGCCTCCTGAAAGACTTCTTTAATGATCTGGCCCGGCGCTGCGCGCCGCCTTCACCTGAGTTTCTGGCATGGATAAACGCCGATGGCGGGCTATTGAGCGAACTTAAGCGATACGCGTCATATCTCTTCGCCAAAAGGATGAGCCTCGTCAGAAAGGCCGAAGGACTGTGGAGCTATGAAGATAAAGGTGAACTAAGCGGCATAATACATTATGTCGAGACGGACCTTTATCCCAGGCCGACCGATGGCATAGATGAAAATGATATCGACGGAAAAAAGAAGGCTGTCCGCGAGCGGGCGCTGGCCCAGCTGATACTCGCCGTATCGCGCTCTCTCTACGGCAGGCACGAATTGGCCGAGCGCTCCATGCCTGAATGGAACGCGCGGGCCGAAAGGCGGCTTCTGTGGGATGGAGCGCTTACAGCCAATACCGTCTATTCCGCCCTTGGCCGCAACCAGGCGCGCAGCAAAGAGCCCCAGGATAGAGAAAAGTACAGGGGCGCGGGATTGTGGATAACAAGATTATTTAAGGACCGGTACCTGATAGGCAACCCTGTCATAGAGAGGGCGTTATTAACATCCCTTCCGCCGCATCTTCAATATCTGGATTCCATACTATACCGCTGGGCCTTCTATGAAAGCGCAAAAGGATCTCTTGCCGATCCACGATTGGTCAGTGAAAAGGTAAAAGAAGCTCTTACTCTGACTCAGGGCAGCGCTCGGGCTCCCGGCTGGGAAGCCCTCATGTTCCATCCGGGACAACTCAAGGATGATGAGATAGTCGCGATAATCCGCGACAAGATGCTTCCTGCCTATGAGAGGCTGTATGATGATGCAGTAAAAGAAGCCGAGCGGAAAGCTGCGTATGAGAAGATGCTCAAAGAGGAAAAAGCCGAAGATATGCGCAAGGCGATAGATCAACTTACTGAACAGGAGCTTGACAATATAGATAAATATTTGGGAGGGCTTTCCGATCCCGAGCGCGAAGAGATAAAAGAGCGCGCTAAAGAAGAGATGGAAAAAGCGCTTCAGGAGTATATGGAAAAGTCTCAAGGCCGGGAGATGCCTTTCATGGATGAGACGCCAAAAGACGGCGCATCCGGTGAATCGGCTAAGCAAGGCATGGGCCAGAGCAAGCCCGGCGAGGGCAGGCCCGGTCAGGGTAAGCCGGGCGCCGGCACAGCGCGGGGCGGAAGCGAAGGAGTATCCGGGTCAATAAGTTCCATTAAGGACAGGATGAACGCGCTTGAAAAAAATATAGATAAGTTGTCAGGCCATCTTGAGGAAGCTGAATCAAAAACCGGCGACGCCGGCGAATTGTCCAAAGGTATCCAGGATGCGCCCGCCAAAGACCGGAAAGATGACGCGGGCAAGATTGACGGCCTTGCCGAAGAGATACAAGCCGACGTCAACGCCTCTCTTCAGAATGGCCGCGATATTGAGGCAGCCGCGGACAAGATACATGACGGCGCGGTTGGCGCCGCGGATAAGCTGCCGCAAGGCAAAGCCGCGGATGACGCGCGCAAAGACTCCGAGGGCCTTGCCGGAGACAGCGCCGGGCTCAAAGAACGCCTTGAGCGGCTTCAGGAAGCGGCTAACCGGTTGAAATCTATAGCCGGCAGGCTCAACGATACGGTATCGGGCGCCGAGGTGGATGAATCTCATGTGCGCGGCCAATCGGACGCCATATCCGAGACTATCGGCCGGATGAAGGATCTAATAAAGGATATTAAGGAAAACGGCGGTGATATCGAAAGAACTTTATCGAAACTTGAAGAAGACCTAAAACAATTAGAGGCGGCGGCCCGTGACATGGATAAGAGAAAACGCTCGGCCAAAGAAGATAAGGATGGCGCGGCGCAGTCTGAAGGCGCGCGGCAAGACGGAGGCAATAAGGATGCCGGGGCAGTAACTACAGCAACCAAGCCCAGCGACATAGCGCCGACCGAAAAGACTCTTGAGGGCCTCGCCGATATAGCGCGTAAGTGCGGGAGCGATCTATCCGAAAAAAATACTGCAGACAAGCCGATAGGAAGAAGCAGCATCTTTGACAAACGGTTCTTGGATGGGTTGGATCAGGAAGAGGCCCAAAGAGACCGCTTGCGGGAACCGCTTACAGACAAAGAGCAGAAGCTCTATGATAGATGGATGGAGGCGACGAAGCCCGTCATCGCCGGCATGACCAATGATCTGCGCGCGAGGCTCAATATACCGAATGTCGGCATTGAGATCGAGTCCGGACAATGGACCGGGCCCAAACTGAAAGATCTCGTCAAGGGCGTGATGGGCCTGCCGCCTTTCGCTAAGCGGCATGAGAAAGAACCGCGGCGCGTGAAGATCACATTGCTCGTTGACCGCTCAGGCAGCATGACAGGGGATAGAATAAAGTACGCGGCGCTTACCGTATTCACTCTGCTCAATACGGTATTCAACCTTAATGAAGAATTGGAGCGCCTCGGATTCGATCCCGTAGAGTTCGAAACAGGGCTCTTTACGACCGCAGACAAAATGAATGAGGATCTGCAGATATCACACGAAACCGTCGCCGCCAAACCGCATATCTGCCGCGAAAGGCTAATTTTTAACATTATGAGCAAGATCACGGCGGGCGGCGGGACCAATGACGTCAGCGCGCTTGGCCGGTATGTTACGCGCATGATCGAATCCCCCGACCGCGGGACCGATCGCTCATACCGTATATTCGTCTCTATCGGCGACGCGAATCTGGGGACAGACTCAAATATATCCGATATTCAGGCCATCATACGGCACGCGAAAGAGAGCGGTGTCCATATCTTCGGCGTATCTGTCGGAAATGACGATGCGCGCAGGCACATGAAAAAGGTGTACGGCCCCGACAATTCAATATTACCCAATTCTCTCTCCGATCTGCCGGGCGATATCATGCGGAAGATAAACGAATGCATACCCATGCCGCGCAGGACCGCCGGGATATCCCAATATCTCGCGTCGTATCTTCCATGGGCATTTCCGCTGGCGCTCGGGTTTGACCGGATAATTGAAGCCGCGTCAAAATTTTTATTAAGTACAAATTTCAACAATGCCGCGAAGACGCGCGCTCTGGAAAAGATAGACGGCTACAGGCACTTCTATATAGAGAAGTCAGCCGATAAAGAGTATCTAGTATTCATAAAAGACGGTGTGCCGGAGCGCAGATGGCAGCGCGGCGCCGGAGGGGCCTATGTGCCTCAAGTCAAGGTGCCGGATATAGATACCAATGAAGAGCTCATTCTCTCGATCCTGAATGCCCAGGAGGACTTTGGCCGGGACCATCTGATCGAATTAATAGGAGAGACGGGCCTGGGCAAGGGAGAGATATTGCGCTCCGCCGCGCACCTATTGAATGAAGAGCACTACTTTATAGCCGGCAACGAAGATATGGAGGTCGAGGACCTTTCGGAGACGCGGTCTCTCGGCAACGCCGCGGCCGGTGTTTCAGGATATGAGCCGAGCATAATCGCCCAGGTCCAGCATAACGGAGGATGGGTGGTGCTGGATGAACGCAATAAGATCCCGGCAAAAGTTCTCAACCAGCTAAAATCGCACTTAAGCGGCGGAAATCACGTCTGGAACGAAAAAGATGATAAAGGAAACAGCGTAAAAAGGACCATCCCCAACCATCCCCGCGCGCGTATCTTCAGCACGATAAATCCTCACCGCGCCGGCATACAATCGGTGGCGGGGATCCTCGACCAGGCAATGCAAAGACGCGTGAAGCGCATCGAATTCACGTGGCTGCCTCCGGAAGAAGAAACGCGCATGCAGTCATCTTACGCGCGGGAATTCGCCGTAAGTAATGGTGTGGAGTATTCGCCCCAGTTAAAGACCGATATCGAAAATATGATAGACCGGCTCGTAAGAATAGCCACCAAAGAACGGCTTAGGTTCGCCGGATATAACGCCTCCCAGATAGGTAAGATCATAAAAGACTGGCGGCTATTAAAAGATAAGAGTTTTAATCCCGCCGGTAAACGCGGCGAGTATCTGAAGCGCCCGCCATCACCAAGGGTCATAAAGAGCGTAATAAGGCACATGATACTCTATCCGGAAGATTTGAAATACAGGCCATGGTCCGTGATCCTGCGCTATTATAATTATGAGGCCGAAAACGATAAACTGAATACTTTTTCCAATGTGATAAATGATTTCGCCGCCGAAGGTATCGTCGATGACCCTTCCGTGCCGCCGTTGAAGCTGGACGCGTCCTCGTTCGCGGTCGATGACGGCCACTTGATAATCCGTCCTCTTTCAGCGCCAGGCGTAGAGGGCGTGTGGGATACGATCCGCGTGCCGCTTTCGCTCTCCGCCGCTATAAGGAGCGGAGAACTTCCGGAAAGGGTGAAGTTCTGGATAAGGACTCCCCAGAACGCGCTTATGCTATACCACGCCCTTCAATCTATAGAGCTGGGCCGCGATATCATATTTGTCGGCGAGCAGGAGACCGGAAAATCCAAGCTGGCTGAGGCTATCGCGGAACTATTGAGCGGGACAGAGCTCGAGATACAGCCTATCACCTTCTCCACCTCAAAAGAGGATATAACGTTCACGCCGCAGATCGGCGAGGATGGCGCGAAAGCGTTCCAGAGCGGATATAAGGCGCAGCGCCTTCCCCGCGCCATGGACGACGGAAAAGGCCGCGGCAAGATACTCATAATGGAAGAGACTACGCAAGGCCGGCCCGGCATCATAGGGCTGTTGAATGAGGTGGCGGAGCGCGGAGAGCTGCCATATCCATTCTCCAAGAAGGTTATAAGGAAACAGCCGGGCTTTGCCATTATCCATACAATAAATCCGCCGACGAAAGACTATGATGTCAGCGCCTTTTCCGACGAGTTCCTTGAGCGCCACACGATCATGGGATTTACGCCTCTCGCGCCAGGGCAGTCCTACGGATACATAAGCGATGCTTCTAAGATGGGCGGCCTTCAGGCGCATCCGCGCCTTATCGGTGAGATAGAGCGCGATAATTCCGGCAATGAAGTTCTGATAAACGGCCGCCCTAAATACAAAGGGATTCTGGGAATTGAACAATACATAAGGGATCTGCGGGCGAAAGACCCAGCCCTCTTTCCCCGCGCTCCGGGAGTAGGCACGAACATGAATTTCGCGGTGGCCATCAGGAATAATTATGAATTTTACAGATCGTATTACGGCTTGAACAGCCAAGGGACCCTGATGAAGATATTTACCGAATTATTCACTCTGGACGGGCCCGAAGAGAAGGCCCGCGAATGGCATAAACAGATAAAAGCGGCCTTTGTATACGCGGGGCTATGGACCGACGAAGCGGGGAAAGACGCCGTCAATGAATATCTGCGCGGCGAAGATGTCCTTGTTGAGGGGCTGCCGGTATTAAGAAAGCCCGATACGGGCAGTGACGACTTGGACCGCATGCTTAAATATATTCAGGAGAATACGAGGGGCGTCAGGTTCAAGGAGATGCTCGGTGCTGTCAATAAGAGATGCGGCGAATTATACGATGATATGGCCTGGGCGAAGCTCGGGTTCGGCGAAAAGATCGAGAAGGTCCATACGCTCAAAGAAATATATCAGGTTGTGCGCGCCATCCTGCGCGAAAGGCCGGCCGATATGTATGACGCGGAAGACCGGAAAAAATTTGAGCTTATAAGCGAGAATATAGTCTCAAATCTCCTGATAAAGAAAAATTGGCCGGATGAGGCGTTGACAGCCGAATACGCGAAAGATGAGTTCGTCAAGAGGTGCGTAGATGTCGTATCCTGCGGCGATATGGAGATAGACGACATGATAGGCAAGATAGCTTTATTCTCCGATAATGAAGATTACGCCGGCGAAATTTATCAAAAACTCCAAAGCTCTCTTCGGGCGCGGATGAATACATCGGTTTCTCGCACTCTTTCTGAAGATTCCTTGAAAAATTCGGCTATCCTTGATAAAGCGCGGGCCGCTCTCGCCGTCATTGCGAGCGAAGCGAAGCAATCTAAAAAAGATATCCAATCTCTGATAGAAGAGATTGCCGCATATCTTCAAAAAATTGCGGCGGATCGCGCCGCCGGAAAAGGCGCTTCAGGAAAAGATATTGCCGCGCGCCTGGCTGAAGTGAATATGCGGATCAATGATGCGCGTTCAAAGCTCGAAGATGCGATCGCGAAGGCGTCCGAGCTGCAGGCGCCATCATTAAATGATCTCGATCTGGAAAAGACACGCCTCGCTCTTACAATAGGCGAAGGCAAAGATATAGATACGCCGCTATCTAGTCCACGCGGCGTCTCCTTCTCGAGCGACGGCAAGTCCATCGCCGTAGCAAATAATAGTAATAACACCGTATCAATAATAGACCTGAAGACGAGGTCGCTCGTCCTTACAATAGGCGAAGGCAAAGATATAGATACGCTGCTATATAATCCAAATGGCGTCTCCCTCTCAGCCGACGGCAAGTCCATCGCCGTAGCAAATACTGGTAATAACACCGTATCGATAATAGATCTGAAGACAACGACGCTCGCCCTTACAATAGGCGAAGGCAAGGATATAGATACGCCGCTATCTAGTCCACGCGACGTCTCCTTCTCGAGCGACGGCAAAAGAGCGCGCTTTACTCGAGCGCCTCGTTGAAGTAAGCGCAAATATCGATAGCGCCCGCGAAAAGCTCGAAGAGGCGATCGCGAAGGCTGACACTACTACCGCCATGGCAAATAATGAGGCGTCTACACTCGACCCTTCAAAGATCACCGCAAAGCCTCAAATCATCTTCAATAAACATATCAACTGGGTCCTGTCAGCCAATGAGACCACATTGGTAGTAGGTGGTAAAAAAGTATTCGTATCGGCTTCAGACGATAGTACGGTGAGATTCTTTACTATCGACCCTGTAAACCACACTACCAGTGAGGTGGCCATATTCGGTAAACATACCGAATGGGTCGAGTCAGCCAATGAGACCACATTGGGAGTAGGGGATAAAAAAGTATTCGTATCGGCTTCATATGATAACACGGTGAGATTCTTTACTATCGACCCTGTAAACCACACCACCAGTGAGGTAGCCATTTTAAGGCCGCGTGACGGTATAAAAGGCCATGAGGATAGATGCCTGTCCGCCATTTATATACCCGGACAAAAACTCCTTATTGCCTCAACGGGCACCTATATAGACAGCTCTGTACCTCATATAAAGAAGAAGTTCCTCAACGCCGTTCTCTTCTGGGACCTGTCGGAGGCCGTGACCGGATATACTCCCGACACCGGAGGAGCCCGAGCCGCCGCGCGGGCGATGGCGGCCGATATACAGTCGTCACCATTAAATGATCTCGATCTGGAAAAGACAGCCCTTGCTACGACACTAATAGGCGCAGGTAAAGACATAGATACGCTACTATCTGATCCACACGGCGTTTCCTTCTCAAACGACGGCAAGTCCATCGCCGTAGCAAATAATAGTAACAACACCGTATCCATAATAGACCTAAAGACAAAGACACTCGCTCTTACAATAGGCGAGGGTTATGATATAAATCCGCCGCTATCTCGTCCAGACGGCGTCTCCTTCTCAAACGACGGCAAGTCCATCGCTGTAGCAAATTGTGGTAACAACACCGTATCCATAATAGATCTGGAGACAAAGACGCGTGCTCTTACAACAGGCGTAGGC